>NZ_JRVI01000299.1:0-136203 GCF_000783375.1 Sphingomonas sp. Ant20 | reverse complement strand
GCCTCACGAACACCAGAAAGGTGTCGGGCCGCGATGCGCAGCCCGGGGCGCAGACGCGGTCATTCCCGTGACGCCGGGGCGGCCAGCCATGGAAGAAGCCGGCGGCCGGCGCCGATGCTCGCAACGAAACGCTACGCGCGATGAAAAGGCTCGGTCGAACAATCTGGAAGAAGTGGAGCGGCTACCATCGCCGCAGCCTGGTCGAGACGAAGATGCACTGCTTCAAGCTGCTCGGCGAGCGCGTCGCATCGCGCACCTTTGATCGTCAGATTACCGAGCTCAAACTCCGTGCCGCAGTTCTCAATCGATTTTCACAAATAGGAACACCGACCACCATCCGCGTTGCATAGATCTCGTCAGTAAAACCATATTTGTGCTTAATTATCCTTGTGCAACAAAGCCTCCTGCGGCAGCGGTGGCAGACGATGGAGTTCCTTCAACGAGAGGAACTCCCCATGGCGACTATACCCGCCTAACAGTCCGTTACGCCGCTGCGTCAGCGTATGCTCGTGGGCACTAACAGGCGGAGTCCGCCGTCGCTAAAGGAATAAACATGCTCGTCTCCTGCCGTCTCTCACACTGGTCAGGGCGGTGATCCCTCTCCTTCGATCAGCGCCCGGCGCGGCCGGCGCGCCTGCCCGATCCACGCTGCTTCTCTTCGGATCCGGCGATTTCGCGTTCAATCTCTATTGGCAGGTGATCGGGCTATACCTCCTCTTCTTCTACATCGACGCGCTGACCCTGCCCCCCGGCGGTGGCTGGCACGGTATTCATGATCGGAACTATTTGGGACGGTGCCGCTGATTTCGTCGCGGGCGCCGTCGCCGAGCGGATGCGAACACCTTATCGCGGGCTGGTCGGCTGGGGCGCGCTGCCGCTCGGCCTCGCCTTTGTTTCGATGTTCGCGATGCCGCCGGGCGCAGTCTGGTGGGCACTAACCGCGCAGATCGTGTTTCGTACCCTCTACGCCTTCACCAATATCCCCTATGCCGCCTGGACCACACGGCTCGCGGCGACCAGCCAAGATCGCTCGCTGATTGCCGGATTGCGGATGGGCTTCGGTGCCGCCGCCGGGGCACTGGTTGCGCTGGCACTGCCATGGTTGGTCGCGATCATCGGCTATGCCGGCGCCGCCGCCGCACTCGCCGTACTTGGCGTGCCGCTGCTTGCGGTGATCGCGTGGCGCGTCCCCGAGTCAGCACCCCCTGCATGCTCCGGGACTACGCTGGCAATCGGCCCCGCGCTGCTACTGCTCGCGCGCAACCGTGCTTTCATCGCGCTCAACCTTGCCGCCGCCGCTGGCGGCGCTGCGGTGGCGTTGACCAGCCAGTCGGTCCTGTATTTCTTCCGGTATGTTCTGCTTGATGACCTAGGCGGCCCGCGGGTACTCGCCGGCATGGCCCTGACGAGCGTAATCGCAGTACCGGTGTGGACCGCGCTTGCCAGCCTCCGCGGCGCACGGTTCGCGTGGCTGACAGCCGGCGTATTCGCGTTGCTGCTTCCTGCCGGTATGGCGCTGGTGCACTCGCCTGCCAGCATCGCTACCGCCGCCTTCCTGTTGGCGATGCAGGCCGCGTTCGCGGGCTTCGGCCTCGCCGCCTGGACCTTGCTTCCGGACGTAGTCGACTGGGGCGAGGCGCAAAGCGGAAAGCGGGTCGAGGCGCTGGCCTTCGGCAGCTTCGCGCTGATCCAGAAGATTGCGCTCGCCGCCGCAGGCTTCACCATCGGCATTGTCTATCAGGCGAGCGGCTTTGTTGCTGGCGCAGTTCAGACCTCGGCAACCCTCATCGCGATCCGCTGGCTGATGCTTGCCGGACCGGCCGTGCTGATCGCGTTAATGCTGGCTGCGGTTTTAACCCTCCCGCTCCGCCGCGATACGCTGGCGCAACTCCAGAACGAGATCAGCCCAGGCTGAACTCGCCAGACACGCCTTCAGCCTCAGCCGATGGCGCGATCCACAGCCGAAATCGCCCCGGCTCCACTGTCGGCTTGAGCTCGCGACCAATGAATAGCAGGTCGGGTCGCCGCAGGGTAAACGAGACCGTCTGGCGCTCGCCAGGTGCCAAGCGCACCCGCCGAAACGACTTGAGCTCGCGCACTGGCCGGGTGACGCTGGCGGCGAGATCGCGGACGTAGAGCTGCACCACCTCCTCGGCCGCCCGCGTGCCGCTGTTGGCTATCGTCGCTCGTACCGTCATAGCCCCCGACGCGGTGAGCTGAGCGTCGCCGAGGTCGAGATCGGCATAGTCGATCGCGCCATAAGTTAACCCATGGCCGAACGGAAACAGCGCCTTATTGGCAAATTCACGATAGTGGGTCTTATACTCTTGAGGCGCGCCCGGTGGATTTGGACGGCCGGTGCTCTTGTGGTCGTAATGGTACGGCTCCTGCCCGGTGGCGTGCGGAAAAGAGACCGGGAGCCGCGCGGACGGACCCACCGCCCCAAACAGCACGTCGGCGATCGCTGGCCCGTCCTGAGATCCAAGGAACCATGTCACCAGGATCGCCGATGCGCCCAGCACCGCGCCCTCAAGCGCCAGCGCGCGGCCGTTGCGCAACAGCACCACCATCGGCTTGCCCGTCGCCGCCACCGCTTCCGCGAGCGCCATCTGCGCCGGCGGCACCACGATCGCCGAACGCGACTGCGCCTCGCCGGACATCCGCGCATGTTCGCCCACCGCCAGCACCACCACATCCGCGGCACGGGCTGCAGCGACGGCTGCCTCGATCCCGCCCGCAACCGGCCCGTCGAGCCCCGCCCCTTCAACGACGCTGACCAGTGAGGCGTCTTTTACCATCGCTCGCACGCCCGTCTCGAGATCGACCGCTTCTGCGTCGGTACCGTAGACATTCCAGGTGCCGATCAGATCGTGCCGCCCGCTCGCGAAGGGCCCGATCAATGCAATCCGCTTGCCCGACCGCGGTAGTGGCAGTAGCCCGCCGTCGTTCTTGAGCATGACGATCGACCTGGCTCCCGCCTCGCGTGCCAACGCCAGCGTTCTAGCCGTGCGGACCTGCGTTTTCTCCCGACGCGGGTCGATCCGGCGAAAGGGATCGTCAAACAGCCCGAGTTGCACCTTCAAAGCCAGCACCCGGCGCACCGCTTCGTTTAGCCGTGCCACCGGCACCTCGCCTGCAGCGACAAGCCCGGGCAGATGGCGGATGTAGAAGCCGCTCTGCATGCTCATGTCGACGCCGGCCATGAAGGAGAGCTTGGTCGCTTCGCGCGCGTCGACGGCGAAGCCGTGCGCGATCAGTTCCTCGTCGCCTGTGTAATCCGATACTACGAGGCCGCCGAAGCCCCATTCGCGGCGCAGCACGTCGGTAAGCAGCCAAGGGTTTGCGGTGGATGGCACCCCCGATATTTCGTTGAACGACGCCATCACGGTCGGCGCGCCTGCGTCGAACGCCGATTGGAAAGGCGGGAAATAGATCTCGCGTAGCGTCCGCTCGGACACGTCGACCGTGTTGTAGTCGAGCCCCGCCTCCACTGCCCCGTAGGCCGCAAAATGCTTGGCGCAAGCGGCGACCGCGTCAGGTGCCGCCAGGCCATGCTCGCCCTGGAAGCCTTTAACTCGCGCTGCGGCGATAAGCCTGCCAAGTAGCACGTCCTCACCCGCGCCCTCGACGCTGCGCCCCCAACGCGCGTCGCGGGTAATGTCCACCATTGGCGCAAAGGTCCAGTCGATCCCCGCTGCCGCCGCCTCGGCCCCAGCGGCCCGGGCAGTGCGCCGCGCGAGATCTGGATCGAAGCTTGCCGCCTCGGCCATGGGGACCGGGAAGACCGTGCGAAATCCGTGGATAACGTCAGCCGCAAACAGCAGCGGAATACGAAGCCGCGATTCGCGCATCGCCACGCTCTGCATGCGCTTGGCCATCGTCGCGCCGTTGCCGTTGAACACCCCGGTCAACCGGCCAGCGCGCACCTCGGCAAGCTGACCGTCGAAGCTTGATCTCGCGCCCGCCGGGTTGAGCGCGGTCGCTGCTCCGCCCGACCACGCCGCCGCCATCAACGTCAGCTGCCCCGCCTTCTCCTCCACGCTCATCTGCCCGAGCAGCGCCTCCACTGCCGCTGGCAGCGCGCGCGACTGTTCCGTAGCCTGCGCCAGCAGCGCCCGCGCCGGGCTCGCTGCCCATGCCGCCATAGCGCCGGCTCCCATCATCACTGCGCGTCTGGAAACGCTCGGCTCGGCCATCGTTATTCTTCTCCATTGGTGCTCGTCGTAGCCGCGGAAGTGATCCCTTCACGTCGCCCGACAACAATCTTGTAACCGGTTTTTGGATCATGTAACCGGTTACTTCAAGAGCAAGGTGCCGGCTGCTGTCGCGCACCGCCAGGGAGACGGTGCTAACTGATGGCTCACGCCACAATCCGTGATGTTGCGCGCGAGGCGGCCGTTTCGGTTGCGACGGTGTCGCGCGCGCTCAACGGGCACAGCAACGTCCGCCCCCAGATGCGCGAGCGGATCGAAGGCGTCGCCGTCCGGCTCGGCTACGTTCCCCACGCCGGCGCCCGCAACCTCAGCCTGGCACGATCGGGCGCGATCGGGGTGGTGCTCCCCGATCTCCATGGTGAATTCTTTTCTGAACTGCTGCGCGGCATGGATCGGGAATCATCGGCGCACAGCCTTCACCTGATGCTGATGGTGATGCACGGTGAAGCGGAGCGCGGCATTGCAGCGCTCAACACCATGCGCGGCCGCGTCGACGGGTTGTTGGTGATGGCCCCCCAGGTGTCATCGGAAAAGCTGCTGGAGCGCATGCCGGTGGGCATGCCTGCCGTACTGGTCAACTGCGCGCCGCATGAGGCCGGCCGCGCCGAGCTGCGCGTCGACAATGCGGCAGGTGCGGCGGCGCTGGTCGATCACTTGGTGGCACAAGGCCGACGGCGGCTGGTGCATATCACCGGCCCGGACGGGAATTGCGACGCCCAGGAGCGTCATCGGGGCGTGATCGAGGCCTGCACCCGGGCCCGAATCGCGCTGCGCGTGTTGCCGGGCGACTTCAACGAGGACTCTGGCGCCGCGGCGGTGGCGACGCTGCTCGCCGACGGCTGGGCGGCGGATGCGATCCTCGCCGCCAACGACATGATGGCAATCGGCGCGATGATGGCGCTGAAGCGTGGCGGCATCAGTGTGCCCGGCGAAGTCGCGGTGGCGGGGTTCGACGACATTCCGCTAGCCCGCCTGATCTCGCCTTCGCTGACTACCGCAAGCATCGATATTGCGCAGTTCGGCGCCGATGCGGTCGCACGGCTGGCGGCGGTGATCGCCGGTACCGACAGCGGCCTCATCGAGCAGCGCGTGCCGATCGTGGTGCCGCGCGAATCCACGGCCCGGGCGGCGCCCGCCGCTCACGACTCAACCGATAACATCGCCCGGAACAACGGGAAACAAGGGGAACGACCATGAACAAGACGATATTGCGTACTGCGCTGGCGGCCATGACCGCGCTGTCGAGCGGAGCGATGCTGTTGCCCGCGCCGGCGATGGCTCAGGTAGGTCAAGCCTCGCTTCGCGGCACACTGACAGCGCCCGCCGACAATCCGGTGGTCGAAGTGACGGCCGTGGAAGTCGCTACCGGCATTCGACGCAGCGTCCAAGCCGACGCAAACGGCAGCTACAATTTCGCCTCGCTGCGCGCCGGTACCTATCGGCTGGAGATCAAGCAGCGCAGCGGCACCCGGAACTCCGATACGTTCACCCTGCGCGTCGGCCAAACGCCGGGCTCGACCTCGATCTGCGCGCCACGGCGGCGGCGCCCGCCGCCGCGCAGCCGGCACCGGGCGAACAACCGGCAACGGGCGCTGCCACCGGCACCGAAGGAGCCGGCACTCCGTCCACCGAAACCGAGACAGCGGCCGGCAGCAGCGGCGACATCATCGTCACCGGCAACCGCATCCGCTCGCTCGATGGCGGTCAGGTCGGGATCAACATCACCTCGCGGCTGATCGAGCAGCTGCCGCAGAACAACCGCAACTTCCTCGCCTTCGCCGATCTCGCGCCGGGCGTGCGCTTCATCGAAAATGCGGATGGATCGTCGCGCATCCAGGGCGGCGGACAGGACAGTCGCACAGTCAATGTCTTCATCGACGGCGTCAGCCAGAAGGATTACGTGCTCAAGAACGGTATTACCGGGCAGGACAGCTCGGCGGGCAACCCGTTCCCGCAGCTTGCGATCGGCGAGTATCAGGTGCTTTCGTCGAACTACAAGGCCGAGTTCGACCAAGTTAGCTCGGTCGCTATCACGGCGTTGACCAAGTCGGGCACCAACAAGTTTCACGGTGAGGGCTTCTTTGATTTTACCAACGAGACTCTGCGCGACCGCCGCCCCACCGAGATTTACCCGACAACGATTCCCAAGGTGAAGACGAGCAACAAGCAGTTCGGCGGCGCTTTAGGCGGCCCGATCATCAAGGATCGCGCGCATTTCTTCCTAAGCTACGAAGGCAAGCGCATTGACAGCCCGTATGACGTGCGGCCCGACAACGGATATCCTGCGAGTTCGCTGCCGGCGCAGTACCAGGATTACTTCGGCACCTTCTCTCAGCGGTTCAACGAGGATCTGTACTTCGGCAAGATTGATATCGAACCAACCGACAAGGATCTGATCGAGCTCTCCGGCAAGTACCGCAAGGAATCGGGCACCCAGATCGGCACCGGCATCAACGCCTCGAGCACTGCAACGCTCAGCAAGGTGGATGAGAAGCGCGCTACGCTCCGCTGGCAGCATAGCGAGGACAAGTGGATCAACGACGCGCGCCTCTCCTATGAAAACGTCCATTGGGCACCGACGCCGCAAATCGACGGCAACGCCTATCTTCTCCAGGCGACCCAGATCACCGGTACCGGCACCTCGCGGTTCAATTTGCTCCAGTACGGCGCAGGCAGCAGTCAGCAGGACAAGGGTCAGAAGGGCTGGACCGCTCAGGACGATTTCACCTGGACCGGCTTTACCGGCCATACCATCAAGGTGGGCGCCAAGGCCAAATGGGTGAAATTGCGCTCGCTCGAGCAGAACAACATTAACCCGCTCTATACCTATGACGTCAACGCGTTCAGCCAGACCGGCTTCAACGACACCCTGCCCTACCGTCTCCAGTTCGCGGCGGCGCTCGGTGACGCCGATCCCAACATCACCTCGAACAACTTCCAATTCGGCATCTACGCGCAGGACGACTGGGACGTCACCAGCCACCTTACGCTGAACCTTGGCGTCCGCTGGGATTACGAACGTACGCCCGCCTATCTCGACTATGTCACGACCCAGGAGAACGTCACGGCCGTGTCGCCAGCCAATTATCGGAACCTGGTCAACACCGACTACGACATTAACGATTACATTTCCAACGGCCATACCCGTAAGGCGTTCAAGGGCGCCTGGCAGCCGCGCCTCGGCTTCACGTATCGGATCGACGACGCCGGCCGTTTCGCGGTGTTCGGCGGCTATGGTCGCTCCTATGATCGCAACCAGTTCGACTTCCTCCAGCAGGAGGTCAGTCAAGGTGCGTTCCCGACCCGCACATTCAACTTCATCGGCAACACCACGCAGGATCCCTGCACCCCGAGCGCAACCTGCATCGGCTGGAACCCCATCTATCTGACCGATGCCGGGCGTCAGCAACTGCTGGCCACCACGACGGGCGGGGGCCGCGAGTTCCGCTTCCTCAACAACGATCTCAAGGTGCCCTACTCTGACCAATTCAGCCTCGGGATTCGCGGCCGCTTCAACCTGCTCCAGCTGGAAACCGGCTATACTCACATCGAAAGCAAGAACGGCTTCGTCTTCCTGCTCGGCAATCGCCGGCCGGACGGCTCGTTCTTTTTCGATGATCCCAACAGCACCGCCGATACCCCGAACTCGCCCTTCAGCTTCACGCCCAACGGCTACGGTTCGATCATCCTTGGCACCAATGGCCTTAAGACCAGCTCCGACGCCGCCTATCTTAAACTCACCAAGACCTACACCCAGTCGTCGCCGTGGAGCATCGACGCGACCTACACCTACACCGAAGCCGAGGAAAACCGCCAGTTCGGCGAAGTCTATTCGCTCGATTTTGCGTCGATCAAAGATTATCCGACACTGCGCTCCTCGGGTGTACCGCGGCACCGCTTCGTGATCGCAGGAAGCGTCGACACGCCGATCGGCGTCACCTTCTCGACCAAGTTCCAGATCGAATCGCCGATCTTCGTCAAGGGCTTCGTCGATACCTCGACGCCTTTCGCGCGGACGCTGGTCGGAACGCTCACCGAGGGGAACGGCGATCTGTGGGGGCGGCGTCAGCTAGATTTCGCCTTCACCAAATATGTCCCGCTCGGCTTCATCACCGATGACACCCGCGTGCGCGTCCGCGTCGACATCATCAACGTAATGAACGATCGCAACTACACCGACTTCAACAGCAATCCAATCGACGCCAACTTCGGCCAGCGGTCGAGCTACAGCATCGGCGGCAACCCGCCCCGTACTGTGAAGTTGTCGGCAGGCTTTAGCTTCTGACGCTTGGACGGTCGGAAGGGCCGCCAGCCGGCGGCCCTTCGACCATCTCCTTATTGGGAATTTGAATGATCCGTCGCAGACAATTTTTGGGGCACGGCGCGCTAGCGCTGGCCGGGCTCACCGCCGGCTGCGCGGAGCCCACCCGGGGGGGGGGGGGGGGCGAGCGCTGTCGCGCCTGATCGAGCCAGCCGCCCCGGCGAGCGCCGTCGCTGCGGAAAATGCGCTGCTACTCGACCTGCAACAACGCACCTTCCGCTACTTTTGGGAGCAGACCGATCCTTTCACTGGACTCACTCCCGATCGCTGGCCGACGCCATCATTCGCATCGATCGCCGCGGTGGGTTTTGCGCTCACCTCCTACCCAATCGGTGCGGTCAACGGCTGGATCACGCGAGATGAGGCGCGTGCGCGCACCCTAGCAACGTTGCGATTTTTCGCCACTGCGCCGCAGGGTGATAGCCCCAGTGATAACAGCGGCTTCCAGGGTTTCTTCTATCATTTCTTGGGCACCACCAAAGGCCACCGTTTCGCCCGCGCCGAGCTGTCGACGATCGACACCGCCTTGCTGATAGCGGGCGTGCTCTTCGCGCAGAGTTGGTTCGATGCTGATCATCCCGACGAAGCACAGATCCGCGCACTCGCCGACCAACTCTATACCGCGATTGATTGGACGTGGATCACGCCCCGCGCGCCGTTCCTGGCAATGGGTTGGCACCCCGAGAATGGCTTCATCGAGCACGATTGGGACACCTACAACGAGGGCATGCTGCTCTACCTGCTCGCTTTAGGCTCACCCACCCACCCGCTACCCACCGAAACGTGGGACGCTTGGACGCAGCGGTTCGACGCGCAATGGACCGATCGCTGGGGAGAGCCTCATATTCATTTCAGCGCGCTGTTCGTTCACCAGTACAGCCACTGCTGGATCGACTTTCGCGGCATCCAGGATCGCTATATTGCCGCCAAGGGCATCGACTATTTTGAGAACAGCCGCCGCGGGGTCCGTGCCCAGCGCGGCTATGCGATCGCCAATCCGAACGGCTGGGCAGGCTATGGCGCTGACATCTGGGGCCTTACCGCCTGCGATGGTCCTGGCGATTTCACAGCCACCGTTGATAACCGTGCCCGCGAGTTCTTCAGTTACTCGGCGCGCGGCCCCGGCGATCGCGACGACGGCACCCTCGCCCCCACAGCTGCTGCGGCGTCGATCGCCTTTGAGCCCGAACTCGCCACCCGCGCAGTGGAGGCGATGCACACGCGCTACGGCAAGGCGATCTACGGCCGCTACGGCTTCATCGACTCGTTCAATCCGACGCTGACGCTTCCGTCGGCACCGCTCAAGCATGGCAGCGTGCGGCCGGGCGTTGGCTGGGTTGATCGTGATTATCTGGGCATTGATCAGGGCCCAATCGTTGCAATGATCGAGAACCACCGTACCGGGCTGGTGTGGGAAACGATGCGCCGCAACCCGCACATTCGCCGCGGACTCCAGCGCGCAGGCTTCACCGGCGGCTGGCTGACATGATTCCCTCATGCTGCAGCCGCTCGATGCCGGCATCCACTGAACGAGACGCTTCACCAGCGGGTCAGATTCAAAGCCGAAAGAGCAAGATCGCCAAGAAAGCTGCCGCAGTGATCAAGAAGGACTGACCAGAGGTGGCTCGGCAAATCTGGACAGGCTGCTAAGTGGAGTTTCTGCCTGAAGGCGGCCAGCATGGCTGCCGAACAGGAGATGAGATGACGAAGCGAACATGCCGGAACCATAGTCCGCCTTCAAGGCGAAGGTGGCCCTGGCTGCCGTGAAGGGCGAGAAGACGCTGGCCGAGCTGGCGCAGCAGTTCGACGTTCACCCGAACCAGATCACGATCTGGCGCGGCCAGTTGCTTGAAGGGGCCGCGGGGGTTTTCGGGTCGGAGGGGCATAGCGAGCCGGCGGAGCCCGCGATCGACGTGAAGACGTTGCACGCCAAGATCGGCGAGCTGACGTTGGTGAACGATTTTTGTCCGGGGCGCTCGGCAAGGCGGGACTGTTGCCGAGCGCAAGACGATGATCGACCGTTCGCATGCGTTGCCAGTGACACGGCAAGCGCGGGAACTGGGGATCAGCCGCGGGAGCGTCTATTATCTGCCCAGGCCGACCCCGGCTGCCGACCTCGCGATCATGCGTCGGATCGACGCGCTGCACATGGATTTCTCGTTCGCGGGCAGCCGGATGCTACGCGACCTGCTTGCCGCCGAAGGCGCCAAAGTTGGTCGCCTGCACGTCTCCACGCTGATGAAGAAGATGGCGATAGAGGCGATCTACAGGCAGCCGAACACCTCGAAGCCGGCACCGGGGCACAAAATATATCCGTATCTGCTGCGCAAGCTGCCGGTGACGCGGCCCAACCAAGTGGAAGGCAGAGCGCTGGTTTGACGCTAAACAACGGCAAGGCGGAACATTTGTGAACGCTCACCTCGGATAGCCCTCCCCTGTCATATTGAGGGGTTTGCGGCGGACGGTTTCGGCTGCGCGATCCCACAGGAAGTCGCCGGAGAACGCAATATGCTCCCAACCGACCGGGGAAGTGTGGGCGAGCAGCGCAGGATCCGGTGCCTCGCCGATCGACCGGAGATGCTGGACGGCATCGGCGATGTAGGTGGCGTTCCAGTAGACGATCGCGGCGATGACCAGGTTCAGCCCGGACGCGCGATATTGCAGCGTCTCGTGGGTCCGGTCGATGATCCGGCCCTGGCGGAACGTGCAGATCGCCTGCGTCAGGACGTGACGCTGCTCGCTCTTGTTGAGGCCTGCCTGGCAGCGCCGGCGAAGATCTGGATTTTCCAGCCAGTCGAGCATGAAGAAGGTCCGCTCGATCCGGCCGATTTCCTGGAGGGCGAGGTCGACCTGGTTCTGGCGTTCGTAGGCGGCCAGTTTGCGCAGCATCGCCGATGGCGCGACGTGCCCCGCCTTCAGTGAGGCGACGAGGCGCAGGACCTCGCCCCAATGTTCGCGGATCGCGTCGGTCTTCACGCGCCTGCCGAGCAGCGATCCGATGGCCGGATAGGAGGCCACGGGGCCGAGCGCTGCCAGACGCCGGTCGGGGAAATCCCGTAGGCGCGGGCAGAACCGGAATCCCAGCATCGCGCAGAGCGCGAACACATGGTCGGTTGCGCCACCCGTATCGGTATAATGCTCGCCGATCTTCAGCGACGAGCCGTGATGGAGGAGGCCATCAAGGACATAGGGCGCCTAGTGCGTCGCCGCGGATATGACGGTGACATGGTATGGCGCATGTTGGTCGGAGACATGGGTGTAGAAGCTGAAGCCCGGATCGACGCCATACCGCGCATTGATATCGCCGACCGCCATCCGCTTGCCGCCTCGGAAGAACTGGCCGTCCGAACTCGATGTCGTGCCCGTTCCCCAGGTCGAGGCGATCGGCAACCGGGAATGCGCGTCGATCAGGATCGCGAGCGCGCGGTGGTAGCCGTCTTCCCGGACATAGGCGTCCTTCGTCCAGACCAGCTGGTCGCGGGTCACGCCCTGGCTGGCCGCGGCCATGCGCGCGAGCCCGAGATTGGTGCCATCGGCGAGGATAGCCGCGAGCAGCGCATTGGGGTTGTCGCTCCGCCGTCCGGTTCGCAGGTTGGTGAAGCCGGTGAGGAAGCCGGTTTCGCTGGCGACATCGTGGAGCAGCTCGGTGATCCTGATCCGCGGCATCAGTCCGTCGATGCGGTTGCCCAGGGCCTTGGCCTCGACGTCGGTATCGGTCCTGACCGGCGTGATCTGCAACCGGCCATCGATCAGTCGGACGCCATCGAGCCGACCGTTCGACAGGTCGTGTGCGAAGCGCTGCAACCGTCGATCGAGACTGGCGGTTCGCTCGGCCAGCCAGGCGTCGGCGGATAGGGGCAGATCCAACCCCGCAACGATCGGCGCGCTCGCCTCGGCCGAGAGAAAATAGCTGTCGAACCGGCGATAGCCCGAGGAACGCTCCACCCAGATATCCCCGGATCGCAGCTTGTTGCGGAGGTGCGCCATTGTCGCGGTTTCGTAGAGGCGGCGGTTGATCCGGCCATCCGTGCCCACCACCAGCCTGCGCCATTCCTTGCGGAACGGCATCGGCGCGTCGGCCGGTACGTCACGTTTGGCGGAAGCGTTCAGATCGCGCAGCATATCGATCGCTTTTACGCTGGCGGCACTGCCGCGCCCCGACTGGAAGTCCAGCACCTCGATCAGCAGCGGCGCGAACTTGCGCAGCGTCGCATATCTGTCTGCGGCGATGACCAGCGGATCCTGCTCGACGGTATTCGCGATCTCGCCCACCTGGCCCCGCGCTTTCATGAGCGCAGGCCACCCGACCGCGGTTTCGAGCGCCGCGATCGGGTCGCGGCCCTCCTCGTCGGCTTGCGCGAGGGTGTCGATGGTGATGCGGAACAGGCGCATGAGCCGTGCCACCTCGCGCGACGACGCTGTATAGCGACGTTGCTGCATATTGGTGGCGCGCCGGAACATTCCGCCGATGAGCTTGTCGGCGATGTCCAGCGCCGCGTCGATCAGTCGGGCTTCCAGATCGACCAACAGCGCGACGAGGATCGCGCGTCGCCGAGGCAGTGTGTAGCGCCGGATCAGATAGGCGGGCGACAGCCGTCCTTCCTGCACGAACTGATGACGTCGGTTGGGATGGACGCCGCTTCCGGCGTCATGGGGAATGCCGATTGCGCGGACGACGCGCAGGCGCTCGACGATATCACGCACGCTGTCGGTCTTCGTTGCGATCGGGATCGTCTTCAGCCATCCCAGTCGTTCCCCGTCCTGTTCGTCGAACAGCGCATCGATGCGACCGATCTGCACCGGCGACAGGTCGGCGACCATCAGGCGCGCGGCGTGCTTTCGCGCGCGGGCGCGGCCTGCGATCCCCGCCCGCTCGATCGTCGATGGCATCGGCAACAGGATATTGGCCGCACGCAATGCCTCGACGACGGCGGTTGCGATGGGGAGAGCGGCATCCGTCGCCGCAGCGGCCCGTTCTGCGCTCGCGATCATCAGCGCGATGTCGCCGCGCACGGGCGGACGAACGTCGAGGGACGCAGCGATCAGCAGGGCATGATCGGTCATGGTCTGCGAGCGGGTCGCGTAATCGGCGAGAAGGCAAGGATCGAGCGAGAATTGACGGGCAACGAAGACGGCGAGCGCGTTTGGCACGCCGCCCTCGATCTGGATCATCTGCGCGAGCGTCATCCCGGGATAGCGGATCAACGTGAACTGCAATGCCATGCCCAATCGATTGCGATCGTGGCGACGCTGCCCGATCAGGTCGAGGTCAGGCTTTTCGAGGGTGAAGCGCCGCGCCAGTTCATCCGGATCGGTCGGAATGCGGAACAGCGTTGCCCGTTCGGCGTCACTGAGAAGAATATGCTCGCGTGCTGACATTGACCGTCCCTAAAACGTGCTTGGCGCACGTAGACGGACCGGGTTAAAGAGACGTAGTTTGTGGACGAGTTTTGGGGCAACGGCGATCGGTCGGCACCATCGTCCACAGAACGGCCGTTTGGGAGACAAGGGTTGCCGGGCATCTTGGGCTACGCGCGTGTCAGTACCGGCGATCAGGATGTCGCCGGCCAACGCATGCGCCTTGAACAGGCTGGCGCGATCCGTGTGTTCACCGACGTCATGTCGGGCAAGAGCATGGATCGACCGGGGCTGGCCGAACTGCTCGGTTTCGCGCGAAACGGCGACACACTGGCGATCGTGCGGCTCGACCGCCTTGGTCGCTCACTGAGCGAATTGCTGACGACGGTGAATATGCTGCGCGAGCGCGGCATCGCGCTGCTCAGCCTGGAGGAGAAGATCGACACTTCCTCCGCAGCCGGCGAGCTGGTCTTCCATGTTTTCGGTGCCATCGCACATTTCGAGCGCAGACTGATCTCTGAACGCACCCGCGACGGGATCGCTGCGGCGCGCGCCAAGGGCAAGCTGCCCGGGCGCCAGCCGCTCGACAGCGACAAGGTAAGCGCGGCGCTCAAGCTGATCGCGGCGAGCGTATCGCCGGCCGAAGCCGCGCGGCAGCTCGGCATCGGTCGATCGACCGTCTATCGCGAAATGAAGCGCCTCGGCGTCGCACGGCCGGCATAGATTGGCTGACCATGACAACGAAAGATCAAATGGTTCTGAGCGAGCGGGAGAAGGAAGCGCTGCGCCTGCTTCTGGTCGGTCACGACGCCAAGTCCATCGCCAACACGCTTGGTCTGTCAGTGCACACGGTCAACGACCGGCTACGGGATGCGCGGCGCAAACTGGGCGTTTCGAGCAGCCGTGAAGCCGCCAGGCGCCTAGCCGAAATGGATGGGGATGCTCCCAATTTCATAGGGGCCAAGGAAATTGGGGACGCCGAAGCCGATTATTCGGTGGACAGAACCCGAGAACCAGCGTCGCCGCGATCATCGGGGCAGCGCTTGGCGTGGCTCACCGGAGGAATGCTCATCATGTCTCTTATCATTGCAGCTGTAGCGCTCTCGACGATCGGTGCGCACAACGACGCACAGGTCTCCGCCCAAACTATTTCAGCAGCCGCCCCCCGCCCTGGCGAGACAGAAGCCTCATCTGCTGCGCGCAAATGGGCCGTGCTGCTCGATGACAAACAGTGGGATGCGAGCTGGCGATCGGCGGGAACGATGTTCAAGGCGCAACTTACTTCGGCGCAATGGGCCACAACGATCCAGTCTGTCCGACAGCCACTCGGGTCGGCTTCATCACGCACCTTGCAGAGCGCGGTGCAGTCGAAAACGCTGCCCGGCGCGCCAGCAGGTGACTATCAGGTACTTCAGTTCCAGACGCGCTTTGCCAACAAGCCCGATGCGATCGAAACCATTGTGCTCGCTCGCGAACAGGTCGGTTGGCGCGTCAACGGGTACTTTATCCGCTGACGTCTAAGCCCTTACCGTTGTTTAGCGTCAAACCAGCGCTCTGCCCTCAAGTGGGCCTGAACAAGGGCGAGGCGCATCACGCGCTGAAGAACGCCCTACGCATTGGCCGACAGGGCGAGATCCGCGACCGCACCACCGAGGGTCAGCACTACCGGATCGCCGGCCTCAACCTCCTCACCGCTATAATCGTCTACTGGAATACCCTGCACCTCGGCCATGCCGTCGAGGCCAGGCGCCGCGAAGGGCTGGATACGCCTGACCATCTGCTGGCCCACGTATCGCCGCTCGGGTGGGCGCACATCCTGCTCACCGGCGAATATCTCTGGCCCAAGGACGCCAGCGCTTAGGGTGTCATTTCGCCCTCAGCCGGAACCGAACCCATCATGTCCTCGATGACCAGGTTGGCGCGCGAGTCCGCCATGTCCTCATGCCACATCGCGATTTCCGCCGGCGTGCCGCGCACGAAATTCATTGCGCGGACCTCGCGGCGGATCGTCTCGATATCGAAATCGCTCATTGCGCTTCGCTCCCTTCCGCTTCCGCGTCGAACGCGCGTTTTCCGCGCCTTTTCCATAGCGCCAGGATGTCGCTAGAATCGTCGCCGCGACCACGCCCGGCGAGATCGAGCAGCGCGCCGTAAAGGGTGGCGCGATCGTCGTCGGTCAGTTCGACTAGGCCGGCTTTCTGGACCAGTCCGCCCAGCTCAATCAGGTGGCGTGTTCGTTCACGACGCTGCACGACCCAGCCCCTGCTATCCGTTCGCCGTTCCGCCGCTTCCGCCCGCAGCGTCGCCGCCTGGTTCAGTCGCAGTGCCCGATCCGTCGATTGCAGTAGCACTGCCACCTTTGCGCCCGCGCCGCTGAAAGAACGAAGCGCCCTTTGCGCGCCATGCCTCCTTTGCGCTGGCATCCTTCGATCCGATCGCGTCGAGTAAGACGCCGGCGAGGGTTTCCGCGTCGAGCGCATCAGCGCCAGTTGCAGCGACGAGCTGGCCGAGCTGTTCGACCCGCTTCGCCTTGAGTACGCGGGCCTTGTCGCCCAGCGCTTTCAGTTCGGCATCGTAATCGCGAACCTTCCGCATCGAATTTACCCTTCCGCGTATCGATCAGCAGTATCTTAGCTCTACTATCGTGCGGGTAAGGCCAGAACGAGCAGAAAGCAGCACCAAGTCAGTCGGGAGCTGCGGAGCAGATCGTGAGTGCGCGCTTATACGTCGTTGCCGACGTGCGCTAAGTAGGGCAGTGTACGGAGCGTCATGGCGATCTACCATTTCTCCGCCAAGGTTGTGAGCCGCGCGAATGGATCGAGCGCCGTCGCGAGCGCCGCCTATCGTTCCGCGTCCGAGCTGCACGACGATCGGCTGAACCGCGATCACGACTTCAGCAACAAGGCAGGCGTGATCCACTCCGAAGTGATGTTGCCGGAGGGCGCACCGGAGCGTTTAAACGACCGCTCGACCTTGTGGAACGAGGTGGAGGCCGGGGAGAGGCGCAAGGACGCGCAGCTTGCCCGCGAGGTAGAGTTCTCGATTCCGCGCGAGATGAACGAGAAGCAGGGCATCCAGCTCGCCCGCGATTTCGTGAAGAAGCAGTTTGTGACACGCGGTATGGTCGCGGACCTCAACGTGCATTGGGACAAGGCGAAGGACGGCACGCCCAAGCCGCATGCGCATGTGATGATGACGATGCGCGAAGTCGGGCCGGAGGGGTTCGGGAAGAAGAACCGCGACTGGAACAGCACCGAGCTGTTGAAGGACTGGCGCGAGGCGTGGAGCGCGCACGTCAACGAGCGCATGGCCGACCTGGCGCTTGAGGGCCGGATCGATCATCGCTCCTATGAGGCGCAGGGCATTGCGCTGGAGCCGCAGCACAAGATCGGCCCGGCAGCATCGCGGCGACCCGAGCAGGGACTTGAGGCGGAGCGGATCGAGGATCACACGCGCATCGCCCGCGAGAACGGCGCGAAGATCATCGCCGATCCCAATGTCGCGCTGGACGCGATCACGCGCAGCCAAGCGACGTTCACCATCCGGGACCTTGCGACGTTCGCGTTCCGGCACAGCGACGGCAAGGAGCAGTTCGACCAGGTGATGGGTGCGGTGCGCGCATCACCCGAGCTGGTAGCATTGGGGAAGGACGGTCGCGACCAGGAGCGGTTCACGTCGCGTGACATGATCGCGACCGAGGCGCGGCTTGAGCGCGCCGGTGACGATTTATCGAGGCGTTCGGATCATGTGCTCCCGGCAGCTTCAAACAGGGGGGGTCGGGGAGGGCAACCGCGCTGCCGGGAGTGAAGGTATAACGCTCGGCGACGAACAAGTTGCCGCGCTTGAGCATATTTCTCAGCCGAACGGTCTGGCGGCGGTGATCGGCTATGCCGGTACGGGCAAGTCGACGATGCTGGGCGTCGCGCGCGAGGCTTGGGATGATGCCGGCTACACGGTGCGCGGGGCAGCGCTGTCTGGCATCGCGGCCCAGAACCTCGAGGGCGGTTCCGGCATTCGGTCCCGCACCATCGCCAGCCTTGAGCACGCATGGGGGCAGGGCCGCGAGCAGCTAGGCCCCAGGGACGTACTGGTCGTGGACGAGGCCGGCATGATCGGCTCGCGCCAGATGGAACGGGTGCTGTCCCAGGCACGCGACGCCGGGGCCAAGGTCGTGATGGTCGGCGACCCAGAGCAGTTGCAGGCGATCGAGGCGGGGGCGGCGTTCCGCAGCATCACCGAGCGGCACGGTGCGGCCGAGATCACCGAGATCAGGCGGCAGCGCGAGGACTGGCAGCGCGATGCCACGCGCGCGCTGGCGACGGGGCGCACCGGCGAGGCGATCCATGCCTACGATGGTCGCGGCATGGTTCACGCGACAGACACGCGCGAGCAGGCGCGGGCCGAGCTGGTCGACGGTTGGGATCGCGCGCGTCAGGCCGAGCCCGGAAGCACCCGGATCATCCTTACTCACACCAACGCCGAGGTGCAGAGCCTCAATGGCGAGGCGCGCGACCGGTTGCGCGCAAGCGGCGACCTTGGCGATGACGTGACCGTAAAGGCTGAGCGGGGCGAGCGCCAGTTCGCGACCGGCGACCGCATCATGTTCCTGCGCAACGAGCGCGGCATGGGGGTCAAGAACGGCACGCTGGCGACGATCGAGCGGGTATCGCCCGAGGGCATGGCGGTGCGCCTCGATGACGGGCGCGGGGTTGCGTTCGACACCAGGGACTATGCCCATGTGGACCATGGCTATGCGGCGACGTTCCACAAATCGCAGGGCGTGACGGTTGATCGCGCCCACATCCTCGCCACCCCCGGCATGGACCGGCACAGCGCCTATGTTGGCATGTCGCGGCACCGCGACAACGTGCAGCTCCACTATGGCCGCGACGACTTCGCCGATCAGCGCCAGCTTGTCCGCGCCCTGTCGCGCGACCGGGGCAAGGACATGGCCGGCGATTACGCCCGGCCCGAGCAGGACCAGGCCCGCGCGTTCGCCGATCGGCGCGAGATCCGGTTCCCGGAACTCGCGCGCCAGGTGGTGGCGAAGGTCCGCGACAAGGCGCGGGGCATGTTCGACGGCTTCCGGCCGAAACCGGCAGCGGAGCGGGCGATGTCGCCGGAGCGCAGCGCGGCCGACCGCCCACTTCCACCTTCGCAGGCCAAGGCGATCGAGCGTTATGCGCGTGCCGGTGCCGACATAGGCCGGATGCTCGAGAAGGGGTTGCCGGTGTTGGCGCACCAAGAACAAGCGCTGGCGAAGGCCGGCGACGCGCTTGACCAAGTCCGGCCCCATGCCGCACGCGACCTCGCATCGGCGATGGCGCGCGATCCGAAGCTGATCGAGCAGGCCGCAGGGGGCAACACCAGCGGCGCGGCGAAGGCGATGGAAACCGAGCGCCAGGTCCGCATCGATCCGGAGAAGCGCGCAGGCCGGTTCGTGGAGCAGTGGCAGGGCATGAAGGAGGCGCGTGCCAGCATGGAGCGCGCCGGCGATCGTGAGGGCGCGGGGAAGATCGGCAAGCGCATGGAGAACATGGCGGGCGGACTGCATCGCGATCCGCAGCTCGAATCCGTGTTGCAGCGACGCGCCCCCGAGTTGGCGTTGAGTATGGAGCGGAGCCGGTCGATCGGGCAGGAACTGGCGCAGTCGGTCAGCATCGGGCGTGACCGCGACCGTGGCATGAGCCGGTAGGTGACGATGGATACTTCGACAGGCTCAGCACAGGCTGATATTCAGGAAGGCGGCGATCCAGCGGAGGCGTTCGATCGGTTGCGCGCCGTGATCGAAGGCCAGGACCGCGAGCTGGCGTTGCTACGCCGTGCCGTGGAGGGCCTGGCGGCCGAGCGGGCGCATATCGACGTGCCGGACTATACCGAGACGTTGGGGCGGATGCAGCAGGGCGTGGACGCCACGGCCGAGCGGATCGCGGTCATCAACGACGTGATCGTGCGGAGTCCGGCGCTGGCGATGACGCCCGAGCAGATGGCGCAGCGCATCGCCGCAGCAGGCAACGCCGCCCGGCGCGAGGATCAGGCGGCGCTCGCCATCGGGCGTAAGGGGCTGGAGGACGCAACGCGCCAGCTCCAGGGACTTGTTGCATTGGCGCGGCACGCCAGCGAGCAGAACAGATGGCTGGCATGGTCAGCGATCGGCGGCGTCGCGACCGGCATGATGTTGTGGGCGGTCGGCGCGGGCGTCGTAGCGCGCGCCGTGCCGGAGAGCTGGCTCTGGCCGGAGAAGATGGCGACACGCAGCTTGCGCCTGGACACTTGGACCGCGAGCCGGCGACTGGCGGCCGTCAGCCAGCCCGGCACCTGGAACACGATGGTCGCGGGCGCGGTGATTGTGCAGGAAAATCGCAAGACGATCGACGATTGTAGGAAAGCCGCGGCAAGGGCGGACGAGCCGGTGAGATGCACGGTCAAAATCGCCGCAGAGGAACGGTAGGCATGTCGGAAAACCAGAACACGTTACAGCTCGCCTTGCGTGGCGAGGACGAGTTTACGTCCTTTGATATGGCGCTAACCAAAGAGGAATCGTCGAGACATATACCAGGATCGGTGTGGGGGACGCAGAATACTAATCCGTTTGCGCGCAATGCCTGAAACCACCAAAAAGAGACTGTCGCCCGACGCCATGCGTGCGCTGATTTTCAGGATCGGGTTTTCTGGCGGTAAACCCTTCACAGTGAGGTCGTTTGCCGGTGGCTAGAAAATTGCTGGTTTTCTGGTGACGGGGTAGCCCGGGCGTCCCGTTTTCCATGTGCAACGGCCGACCCGCAACTTTTGCGCGTTTGGTGTTTTTATGCCGTATCGTACAAGAGTCATTAAGCCATGAAACAGATCGTCCCTGTCGTTCTAGCCCTGATCCCGTTGGCAGTAGTGGTCGGTGCCTGTATAACCTGCCCCTAAATTTCAGGACAAAGGCCGCCAGATATGTCCGACTGACTGTGCTGCTCGGCTGCGGAGCAGTGGCGCAGGGGTAGTGGTTACGGCAGTTCATCCCTTTCTGCGTCCATAATCCCGATCGGCAAGACGGCTACCAGCCCATGTTTGACGTTCGGGGATGAGCGGGTCGCTCGTCACCTGCCGGAAGGCATAAGTGGCAGTCAGGTCCTCTCTTGCTGCCGGGCTTCCTGACCACGGCGGCAGACGACGAAGAGATGCAGCCGGGCGAGGCCCGGGGCGTCGGCCAACGCGGTCATAGAACGTCCCGGCAACGAGGCGGCTAGGTCCTTTCAGTAAATGGGCGCCAGACCTGCCGGCAGCATCTGCTTGGCGTGTTGCAAATGCCGTTCGATCACAGGAACTGCGGTTGAAGCCACCTGCTTCAAGGCAGCATCAGTCCCGTCAGTGGCATAACCCTTGTGCAGAGCCCAAGCCGCCTGATGCGCCTGTGCCTGCTGTTGCAGATAAAGATCATCGAACGTCGCCTTGGGCGCTTTTTTCAGCAACGCGATTTTGGCCGCGTTGGCCGCGGACAGCTTTGTCGAGGGCCGTGCAATCGTGCGGTCGTCATTCTTCAGCGCTGCCATCAGTGCCTTCGTCGTGCCGGTATGATCGGTGATCATCTGCTTGGCAAAAGACTTGATGTCGTCGCGCTTGCTTTTCGTCAGAGCCAGACGGCTGGACTGAATTTCGTAATTGTCCGAGTCAGCCGCCAATTTGACATAGTCGGTCGCTGATGTTGCAGAGAGGGGCGACACCCCCACCTCTGTCGGCGTCAGAGAGCCGGTAGAAGCCATCATGTCCTGAGCGACGGCAGGCGCAATCAAAATCAGAGCCGATGCACCGGCAAGTATTAGCGATCGAAACATGGAGCTTCCTCAAGCAGTTCAACGTCGCTTAACGCTGTCGATATTCCCGAAGTTCCGCCTGATCTGAAAGCCAGCGCGCCAGCGCATTTTGTCGGCTGGCTTCGAAGTGACAGATCGGCAGCCAGTCATCCACTCGTTCAGCTTGGCGGACCGTCTCGGGAGGTTCATGTTGACCGGCTCCGCATACCGGATCGGTCACGGCCAGATGTTGCGCTTTGGCGACACAGGCTTCGAAAACATGGTTTTCCTGACAAAATGCTCGACACATCCGCGTGAATAATCCTAGCTTGAAAAGAAACCCGATATTCGAAAACGAAATCGTTCAGGGAGAGTGACGACCATGCGTCTTACCGCATACCTGCTGTCGGCAGCGACGATCGCGATTGCCACGCCCGCCGTGGCGCAAGAGGTGACCCCCACGACCAACGCCGAGCGGCAGGTACCGTCGCGGGGGACCGCGAGCGGCGCGGTGCAGGCGGAAACCGCGGGACGTGGCGATGCTGCCGTCAGCGAGCAAGCGGGCGGTAGCGCGGGTGACATCATCGTCACCGCCACGCGCCGCGCCAGCCCGCTCAGCGACGTCCCGATTGCGGTAAGCGCGATCACGCAGGAGGCATTGCAGAATACCGGCGCCAACGACATCCGCGCGCTGAACCAGCTCGCACCGTCGCTGCTGGTGTCCTCGACCGGTAATGAGTCGAACGCCTCGGCGCGTATTCGTGGTATCGGTACAGTGGGCGACAATCCCGGCCTCGAAAGCTCCGTCGCTACCTTCATCGACGGTGTCTATCGGAGCCGCACCGGCGTCGGCCTCAACGAACTCGGGGAGATCGAGCGGGTCGAGGTGCTGCGCGGACCGCAGGGTACGCTGTTCGGCCGCAACGCATCGGCGGGCCTCATCAACATCGTCACCAAGGCACCGGAGTTCACCTTTGGCGGTATCGCCGAGCTTACATACGGCAACTACGACAACAAGCGTGCGCAGCTCGGCATCACCGGCCCGCTGACCGATACGATCGCCTTCCGGGTTGACGGCATCTATAACAAGCGCGATGGTTTCTATCGCAATATCACGCAGAGCGACAATGAGGCGCGGGTCAATAACCGCGACCGCTACTTTGTGCGCGGTCAGCTACTATTCAAGCCGAGCGATGATTTCAGACTGCGCCTTATCGGCGACTACAGCCACCGTGACGAAAGCTGCTGCGGCGCGACCTACTACAGCAAGTTCGAAACCTTCGACCCGACAGTAAATGCTGTGCAGTCGAACGGCAGCAGTATAAACACCGATGGCGCTGTCGCCTATTCGGACTCAAACCGCATACTTGGTGTTCTCAACCGGCTCGGCGCGGTCCGCCCAACAACCGATACGCGTGCCAATCCGTTCGATCGCAGTGTCGCAATCTCGCCGGGCCGTACCTTCCGCAACGTGACCGAGGATTACGGCGGGTCCGGGCAGATCGACTGGGATCTCGGCGGCATCAACATCACGTCGATCACGGCCTATCGTGAAAACAAATCGGACAACGCCGGCGATACCGACTACGGAAATGTTGACTTCAGCTACCGCGACAATGATTCCTATCGACAGTTCAAGACGTTCACGCAGGAGGTTCGTCTCCAGGGCTCTGCGTTTAATGGCAAGCTCGACTGGCTCGTCGGCGGTTTCTATTCGCACGAAAAACTCAATGTGGTCGACAGCACCAAGTTCGGTACGCAATATGGTACCTTTGCTGCCTGTCGTCTGGTAGCGACGCTCAACCCCGCGGTAGCTCTTCAGGATCAGAACGCGCCGGGTTGCCTCAGCGCGGCAGGCCGCGCGACGGTCACGGGCGCTTTCGGTGGAATTGCCCCGTCAGTACTCGGCGGGCTGGATCGCCTGTCCGGTACGATCGTCAATGGCGTTCGCGTCGGAGGCGTCAACGACGTCGGCGACCAGGGATCGCGCTATCGCCAGACCAGCGAGAATTATGCATTCTTCACTCATAATATCTTCAACATCACCGACACTCTGTCGCTGACGCTTGGCCTACGTTACACACACGAGGCGAAGGATTTTCGGGCCAATCTGAACAACAATAATACAGTCTGCCCGGTACAGCAGGCCAATCTTTCGCCCTTACTGTCGAATGCCGCAGTGCCTGCCACCGCACGTACCTTCATCGGCGGCATCGTGACGCTGACCTGCACCGGCAATAGCTCGTCGACAATCAACGCGCTCAACCTCAACGACAGCTTCTCGGACGGTGAATTCACCGGCACCGCGGTGGTGTCGTGGAAGCCGACGCCGCGGCTGCTCACCTACGCGTCCTATGCCAAGGGCTATAAGGCGGGTGGCTACAACCTCGACAGATCGGATCTTGGTGGCCTGCCGGGCGTATTTACGCCGCGTACGAACGCCGACGCGCCAGGGTTGCGTTTCGACGCCGAAAAGGTGGACGCCTATGAAATCGGTGCCAAGTACAACATCAGCCGTGCCTTCAGCCTGAACCTCGCCGCCTTCAGGCAGGAGTTCAAGGACTTCCAGCTCAACACGTTCAACGGCTCGGTGTACGTCGTGCAGAACCTGCAAAGCTGCAAGAACAACCTCAACGGGGCAGACACTGACAGCCTCGCGGGCAACGGCAGTTGCGCAGGCAGTGCCGACAAGCCCGGCTTGATCTCACAGGGTGTCGAGGCAGAAGCGACTCTCAATCCGGTTCGCAATGTCACCTTCACCGCGGGGTACACCTATTCGGACACGCATTTCCGCCGGAATCTGGTCGGCAATGCGCAAGGGGAGCCGCTCGATCCGGCGCTGTTCCTGCTGCCGGGAAGCCAATTGTCGAACGCGCCCAAGAACGTCGTGACGACCTCGCTCGCATGGACCCCCGAGATCGGGTCGAACGGCATGTCGGCGTTGTTCTACGTCGATAGCCGCATGACGTCTGACTACAATACCGGTTCGGATCTGGCGCCTGAGAAGATCCAGGACGGCTATGTGCTGGTCAACGCGCGTATCGGTATCCGTGGACGCGATCAGAAATGGGCATTGGAATTCTGGGCACAGAATCTGACGAACAAGGATTACATCCAGGTCGCATTCAACACGCCGTTCCAGGGTGCCGGGTCGGTCGCCAACACGCAGCGCTTTGGCGCCACCGCCAACGCACTCTATTCGTCGTTTCTGGCCGAGCCGCGCACCTATGGCGTGACGCTGCGAAGCCGCTTCTGATCGCAAAGGGACCGATCAACCCGGCCGGCCGCAGCAATGCGCGCCGGTCTTTTGCGAGATCGGTTCCTTCACGCCTCGGCTATTGCGCCGTGCATGGGTCATGACCTGCGATGTGACATGGGGCCGTACGCGTTCGAGCCGGTTGAATCGCCGCAAGATCCTCGAAGGTGTCTGTACGCGGCTGGCAAAGGCACCACGGCGGGCCGCTAAAATCCAGTCGGCTTTTTTTGCGACCTCACAGGAGATCGATTTTCGCAAAGCAAGCAGAAAGCCGGCCTGGATAATTCACTATCAGAATGTGTATCCGATGGCGACCGCGCCCAGCCACTGGCTCTTTGATCCGGCAACGCTCACCACCGGACTATCGGCGAAATCATTGAGCATCCGGCGATAGGTGCCCCCGGCGATAAGTTTGAACCCATGGAGTAGATTGCCGGTCAACGAATAGGTGACCAGTCCGCCCACGGTATAGTTTTTCCATCCCTTGCTGGCGTTGTAAACCGGCAGCGTGCTCGCAATGCTCTGCGTCGGTGAGACGGTGAAGTAGGTATCGGCATAGCCGCGCCCGGCGTGTTCGGCCGAGGCGAACAGGCCGACCGCCGCCTTCGTGCTGAGCGGGGTCAGGTAATTGACCGAGGGCTGCCAGATTTCACTGTCATGCGCGTTGTTCACGTCGTGACGATAGCTGACCGACACCGAAAGCTTATCGTAGGGGCTGGTGATGACACCGGTCTTGCCGATGCCGATATATCCGCCGACCTCGATCGCGGTCTTTTCCTTGCCAAGGGCGCGAACCCGTACGTCATCGATCTGCTTGATGCTCTGGCGGTCAAAGTTCACCGCAGCGATCGGCCCGAGCTGGAAATCGATCGTGTCGCCCTCGCGGTTCGGGATCAGGTCCAGGCTGGCGCGCGTACCAAGCACCGTAAACGCAAATCCCTTTACCGATCCGATCGCGACCGGACCGCCTGTAAAACGATAGTCATTCGATCCATCGTAATCCGGCAGATACACACCAGCTGCCGCAACCGTGATGGTGTCCCCACCTAGCTGATCGGTCATCTCCCTGGCCTCAGGCGAGGGTGGTGCTTCCTGTGCCGAGGAGGGGGCTGCCAAGCCAAGAGCGAGAGCCGCTGTCGGTAAGCTTGCTAGACGGATGATGCGCAACAATGCTTGTTCCTCACGTAAGCCGCCCTAACGCTTCGGACTGACGGTATCTCCTTGAAGGGGAAGGCAGGAGATAAAATCCAGTAGAGGGTGTTGCAAATGTGCATCACAATTAAGGCGCATGTGGGCACATCGATCGGATCCGGCAGTTCTGATGTCAGCATACGGCCGCTAAAATCAGCACGTATGCTCCTGTGCTAGACCGTTCGGACCAGCTGAAAGGCCTGATGTCTCGTCATTTGGTCTTGAAGGGACGGCGACACGGGGCGTCTCTCTGCTAGCGATCGACCTCGCTCGCCACACTCGCGCGATATTGCTGGCGCAAGCTGACCTTGTCGATCTTCTCCGTGCCCAACCGGGGCAGAGGCGCGGCCGACAACCAGATTTTTACCGGCACCTTGAAGGCGGCGAGGTGCTGGCCAAGAAAAGATCGTAGTTCCTCTGGATCCAGGCTCTTGCCCTCGGCGGCGTGGACCACGGCGCCGGGCACCTCGCCGAAGCGCTCGTCAGGCAGGCCGAATACCGCCGCTTCGGCGACGCGCGGATCGTTGTACAACGCAGCCTCGACCTCTTGGCAGGCGATGTTCTCACCGCCGCGGATTATGATGTCCTTCTTGCGGTCGACGATGAAGAGATATCCGTCCTCGTCCAGAAAGCCGATGTCCCCGGTTCGGAAGAACCCGTCGGCGGTGAACGCTGCTTCCGTAGCGGCCGGGTTGTTCCAATAGCCAAGAAAGTTCGCTGCGGAACGGATGCCGATCTCTCCCCTGCTGCCCTGCGCCAGTGAGGCGCCCGCGTCATCCAGGATAGCGATCTCCACCAAGGGCGCGGAAGGCCGGCCGGCGGAGTTCGGCTTGGCTGTGTAGTTCGTCCGCCAATTGCCAGTTCCCACTGCATTGGTCTCAGTCAGGCCATAGCCGATCAACGGTGCTCCCTCCATTTCGGCATCGATACGGCGAACATGTTCCACCGGGCGAGGCGCCCCACCGGCCGCAAAGTCGCTGACGGTCGACAGGTCATAATTTGCCCGATCAGGATGGGTGAGTATCTCAAAGCTCATCAGCGGCACGCCCACGAAGTAGGTCACGCGCTCCTGCGCTATCAGCCGCATCGCCTCCTCGGCATTCCATTTTGACATCAAGACCAGCTTGCGCCCCAGCGCGAAGCTTTGCAGAAGCACCGCCACCTCGGCGGTGACGTGAAACAGCGGCAGGTTGAGCAGCGTTGCGGGCTGACCCTCGGGCGGGTTGCCCTCAGCCGTTGCAATGCCGAGCATCGTCAACGCCTGCGACAGAAAACCGAACGTTCCCTGCACCACCGCGCGATGATCGCTAAGCGCGCCCTTCGACTGCCCGGTTGACCCGGAGGTAAACAGAATGGTGGCGTGGTCGTCGGCGACGATCGTCGGCAATGGCGTGTCGGGCCGACTGTTCGCTGTTACCCCGAGCAGCGCCTCGCCGATCGGGAGCGTGTCGTCCACCTGGACGATGCGGGCGGAAAGACGGGACACAGCGCGCAGCCGGGCCACTCGCGGGGCATCGGCGAAGACGAGGCTGCATCCAACCTCGTCTATTGCCGACGCCAACTCCTCGGACTGCCACCAGCCGTTGAGCAGCGTCGCAACGCCGCCTGCCATCATGATACCCATGTACAGGATGATCCATGCCGGCGAATTGCGCATGGCGATGCCGACGCGGTCACCCTTGATGACCCCCTCAGCCACAAGCGCACGCGCCACACTCTTGGCGGCGGCATGCGTCTCGGTAAAAGTGAGCCGTTCATCGTCGGCGACGAGGAATGTCGAGCCGCCATGCTGGTCGCAGAAATATGCGAAATAGTCGGAAAGCGTGGGCGGCGCTCCGGCGACGATCGGCAGCCGGCGACCGAAGCGTTCGACGCTGCCCAGCACCAGCGGACCGCCTTCGCTCGTCAGCGACGCTATCATCGCGTTCATCTTGAGGTCGAGCTCGGTTGGCATCACACTCTCCAGCTGCTATCTTTTTCCTTCTTATGGCGTGCT
This sequence comes from Sphingomonas sp. Ant20, assembly GCF_000783375.1. Classification (NCBI taxonomy): domain Bacteria; kingdom Pseudomonadati; phylum Pseudomonadota; class Alphaproteobacteria; order Sphingomonadales; family Sphingomonadaceae; genus Sphingomonas; species Sphingomonas sp. Ant20. The sequence goes on along the minus strand of NZ_JRVI01000299.1, from coordinate 108,089 downwards.
TGGTTCTGACCGCAACGTCGTTAATCGGTCGGCAAAATGCTCAGCGCTCGCTCAAATGCGCCGTTCTGGTCCGCTTGCGGCATGGTTGCCCGCTGCGGGCACTGCCCAAAAGTTGCCGAGCTGCAATTTATCAAATCCTTCCATTCGTCGTCGGCGATCTGAATCGCATTTCTCGTATCCCTCTGCGCAACGGTTAATTGTCAGCACTGACCGCCTTATGCTTCGTTGCGTCGAATAGCGTTGCGTGCTTCAACGTCTTCCCGCATTTGTCCTGCATGACCGATGGCGTCGACCCAACGGAAGCAGGCGATCGCGTGACCGCGCAGCGGGAGCCTCGCCAAAGGGTTTTCCTGAGCACATCGCTTGAACGCTTTGGGAGCGCTGAGACGACGCAACATCGCGTCCGTGATTTGTCTCCTAAGGGCATGCGCATCGATCAGGCAGCAGGCTTACAGGTTGGGGCAACCGTCCTTGTAGCAATCGGCCGCCTCGAGGCCGTTGGCGCAACGGTCGTGTGGGTAAAAGAAGACTCTGCGGGTTTGAGGTTCGCGGAAACTGTCGATCCGTACCTGGCACGGGGAAAAGCGGTCGTGCGTCCCAATGCCAACGTCCTGCCTAGCCGAGAAACGCAACCGGGGGCGACAGCAGGCTGGGTTGCCGATCTTGACGATGCCTATCGTAAATAACGGCGGAGACACTTACCAGCCAAAAGGAATGTGGTCCGCCTTCCTCGCCCGGCACCGACCGCAAGCGATGGACGTCGGCCCGGATCAGGCTAGCATAGACTGCGAAGCGCTAGCCGCCGATCTGCGGATCGGCGTGGAAAAAGGACCCCTCATCCCGGTGGTCTAGCGTGCATCGGTGGCTGCCCACCAGTTTTGCTCTCCCGATTGAGAACGGCGATCGGCGCGACCGGGCCTTTCTCGAATGGGATCCCAATCGACAAAGTCGCTGGTGTCATAACCGGTCGAGGCTGTTGAAAAAGTCGCTTCGGCTTGGAAGGGGCGTTGGTCCGAGCAATATTCTTCTCGTATCGCGTCAACCATCGCAACTCCTGGTGTAAAGCCGCTATCCGTAAGCAATCATATTACGCGCGACGTGGCTGCGCTGCCGGCTCGCCGAGTTTTTCAACAGTCTCGATCGATTTTGACGCCCCATCATGTGAGAACGTCTAGCAGCGGTCACGGGCGTATCAAAACACATTCTCGATTGCTGGGGCCCGTGCTAGGCACAAGAGATGAGTTTTGAGAACGCTTCATGCTGATCGGCTACGCCCGGGTCTCGACAGCCGAACAAGATCTGACACCGCAGCTCCATGCGTTGCGCGAGGCAGGTTGCGAACGGACCTTCAGCGACAAGGCGAGCGGTGCGAAGGCGAACCGCGTCGGCTTGGCAGACGCGCTCTCCCATGCCCGACCCGGCGATGTGTTGGTCGTGTGGAAGCTCGACCGCTTGGGCCGGACGATGAAGGGGTTGGTCGACCTGGCCGCTGATCTGGCGGAGCGCGGCATCGGGTTCCGATCGCTGACCGACGGCATCGACACGGCCGGCACTGCCGGCAAGCTCGTCTTCCACATTATGGCGGCCATGGCTGAAATGGAGCGCGACCTTAACCGCGAACGCACGACAGCCGCCCTGGCGGTGGCGCGGCGCGAGGGGAGGGTGGGCGGCCGGAAGACGGTGATGACGCCCAACCGGCTCGCGGCTGCTCGCAAACTCTTGGCGTCCGGGATGCCGATGCGTGAGATCGCCCCCGCGATCGGGGTCTCAGTTCCAACACTCTACCGCCACCTTCCAGCGCCGGAGCAAGAAAGCATCAGCGCGGAAGGGCAGTAACGGAATTCCAAGAGAGGGTAGCGCTCTCCGTCGTGGCTCTAGAACTCGCCCTTCGTTCACGTGACCCGCAACGTCTTAAATTGGGGACTTTCCTGCCAGTCAGCTTTCAGGATTGGAACGGTCGAAAGCCGCCGGCACGTGGTGTCACAACCGTTCGAGGCTGTTGAAAAAACGACTGCTTGCGACGGTGACGAGGGCGTGATTCACTCCTGCAAGGCGGTAGGGGGATCACGGACATGATGGGTCGGCAGGTGGCGCAGGGGGCGCTGTTCTATGGTTTCCGGCTCGATGAGCATGTGCCGGTCGACCACCTGCTCCGACGCATCGACGGCGTGTTGGACTTCGGCTTCGTGCGCGAGGCGCTGGCGTCGAGCTACAGCACGAGTGGGCGACCCTCGATCGACCCGGAGCTGATGCTCAGGATGCTGCTGGTTGGCTATCTGTTCGGCATCCGCTCGGAACGCCGCCTGTGCGAGGAGGTGCACCTCAACCTCGCATATCGTTGGTTCTGCCGGCTCGATCTGGGCGACCGAGTGCCCGACCATTCCACCTTCTCCAAGAACCGGCACGGCCGCTTCCGCGCCTGCGACCTACATCGTCTGGTATTCGAGCAGGTAGTCGCGCGGTGCGCCGCGGCCGGGCTGGTAACGGGGCGCGACTTGGCGGTGGACGGCAGCACGATCATGGCCGACGCCAGCCGCGAGAAGAAGCTGAAGGGGGCCGACGCCGCAGACGAGCTTCGTGCCGGGGAAAGCATATCGCGACCCGTCGCCGAATATCTGGCGGCGCTCGATGCCGCGTTGCCGCCGGACCCCGACGAACCAGCGCCCGTCGATCCGACCAGCATCTCGCCGACCGACCCGCAGGCGGCGCTCACCTGCAAGCACGGACCGGCGCGCTTCGCATACGCCATTAACCCCCTGCTCGACCTCGACACCGACTGCATCCTCGACGTGGAGGCGACGCCCGCCCGCTTCGCAGCCGAGGTGGCGGCGACCCGGACGCTGGTGTCACGCGCCGGCACTAGACTGGGCATCGAACCCGTCAGTCTCTCGGCCGATAAGGCGTATGGTAGCGGTCGGCTGCTCGGCTGGCTGATCGACCGGAACATTACGCCATACATCCCGGTCATAGACCGGACCCGCCAGCGGGACGCCTTCTTCACCCGGGATGCCTTCCGCTACGACCGGGAAGCGGATGCCTACTGCTGTCCGGCGGACAAGCTGCTCAGCTATTGCGGCACCAACCGGACCAAGCAGGTGCGTGTCTACCGAAGCCGGCCAGCCGATTGCGCCGCCTGCGAGCTGAAGCCGCAATGCACCATGGTCCGAAGCGAGGTGTCACCCGGCTCGTCAGCGAGGAAGCCCGCGATACCGTGCGCGCCCTTGCCGGCACCGACGCCTATGTGTGCGCACGGCGTCGAAGACAGCGGATCGAGCGCGTGTTCGGCCACCTGAAACGCAACCTGGGAATACGAACGCTCAAGCTGCGAGGCCTGTCAGGAGCCGCCGAGGAGTTCACCATGGCCGCCGCGGCATACAACCTTCAGCTGCTCGCCCGGCAGGCTGCGCCGGCCTGATACGCGGCGTATCCTACCGTGCCGGCGTCACCAGCCATCCGCCACGCCGATTTCGCGCAGGCCTTTTTCAACGGTCTCGGTCGGTTTTGACACCGGCAGACGCGACCACGGTTTCCGGAGGTTTGCGTGTGTCAGAACCCGGTTCAGAATGTCAGCTTCCGAGACCGGCAACTTGTCTCGGCTACGTCTGCCTTTGGGTCGGGAGCCGACTGGCTGCCGACAGACTGCTTGTGGGGACATTTCTGACAGGCAGCTAGGCCCCTGTGCATTATTCGGACACAGATTCACGGTAGCCCGGAATTGGTCTTTTCGGCAGCGGCCATGTGGCGGTCACGACCGAGCTGGGCTGTCGATCCCAGCAGCTGATATTATGAAGCGGGGTTCTGACCTTCGCAAAACCGCACGCGCGCGAATGCGGGTGATGGTGTCACAACCGACCGAGACTGTTGAAAAACTCGGCGAGCCGGCAGCGCAGCCACGTCGCGCGTAATATGATTGCTTACGGATAGCGGCTTTACACCAGGAGTTGCGATGGTTGACGCGATACGAGAAGAATATTGCTCGGACCAACGCCCCTTCCAAGCCGAAGCGACTTTTTCAACAGCCTCGATCGTTTGTGCGACAGCCGACCAGCAATCTGGCCAACGGTCGCCGAAAGCACGAAGCACCGACGCCGACTCCCGAACGGTCGGCGAAAACACGAACTTTCGCGCTCGATTGCCGCTTCTCGGAGAGGTAGGGTCGCTTAACAGGCCAATCTTCGTGTTTTCGCCGACCGATTGGCTGACCTACGGAAGCGAACTATGAGCCAAGCCGTAACACCTCAGGGCGACCTGTTCACCCTCGACAGCCCGCTGCTGACAGAGGTACGCGGCGAGCAGTCGCTTATGGCGTTCCCCTTCTTCGCCTTGAGCAAGGGGAAATGGACCAAGCCGCTGGCCTATAAGAGCGACGCGGTGTCGATCGAGATCACGGCGACCGCCAAGGGCGTGGCGACGATCTATGACAAGGAGGTCCTCCTCTATATCGCCAGCCTGATGGTCGCGAAGCTCGAGGCCGGCATCGATGTCAGCCAGGAATTCTATTTCACTGCCCATGACCTGTTCCGGATTACAGGGGTTAGCGGGTCGGCTCGATCCTACTCGCGACTTTCGGACGCGTTGGAGCGCCTACAGGGCACACAGATAAAGACGAATATCGAAGCCGGTGGCGAAGGCCAGGCCGGCTTCTTCTCCTGGCTGTCCGAAGCCCAGCTCCATTATTCAAAAACAAAAACGGGTGTTAAGCGTCTCAAGGCCGTCAAGGTGCGGCTACGAGAACATCCGCACCGCGCTGGACCTCCAGGCCACGCAACGACGCCACGGCGTCCCGGTGCTGCCGCTCCGCGTCATCTGCGGCTTGGAGAAACCACAGCATCGCAACGATCGCGTCATCCTTGAGACCACCCACGCGCTTCTCATGGTTCCTCAGGGCAATGCTGAAGACTTGCGACGCGTTAACGGCGAGTTGTTTGATCTGATTGCCACTCCAGCAGGTGGCGGCGATGACGTTGCAGCCCTAGCAGGACTACGACGTTAAACTAAGTCCTCCTGCAAACGGTCGGGGCTGTTGAAAAGGGCGATGCTCAGCCGCTCCCCTTCTCACGAGGGTACCTAACCCTGTGGGCCTGGCCTTTAACCCAGCAAAAGATCTCCAATCAGGCGAACAGGTCGCCGATCGCGCGCACCCGGAAGGCATTGAGCCATCGGCGCCGACGATGCTCCCCAGCGTCGTGACGCATGTGGCACCGCTGGCAGAGCGCGGCGAGGTTGCGCGGCCGGTTGTCGCCGGGATCATGGTTCAGGTGCGCGCTGGCGAGAATGACACGCGTGACGCGCATGGAGGCGGGCGGGTCGATGCCAGCGAACCCCGGTTGCGCGCCCGCCAGGTCCGCAGGCGCGGCGAGGCAGCGTAGCACCCCGCCCTGCCCGTCGCGCCAGCGGCTTGCGTCCTCGTCCCACCATACGCCATCACCGAGGTGCAGCACGTCTCGGCCGTGCGGACGCCGGCAATGCTCGCAGCGCCCCTTGGCGCGGCCGAAGCGGATAAGGTTCGACAGTTCGCGCCAGTCGATCGGGTAGAGCCAACGATGTTCGGGCGCGATCGGCATGACGATTCTATGATTCACTGCCGGCCAGAACGAAAGCGGAAACTTGCCTTATGTCCCTACTCTCCTGCAAACCTTCTTAGTGTCACAGGTATAAAGGCTAACAGTGCAGAATTACACCAATGCGAACTTCCGCGGCCGACCACCCTTACGACCGTTGGCGCGCGAGGCGGCGACCTTGACAGCCGTCCGGGAGCGCCCCCCTTCCGCGCCGAGCTGGCGCGCCATCCATTGCTTGGAGCCGAACACGCCCTGGAGCAGCGCCGGAACGTAGAGGTCCGCATCGAGCTTGGGCCAGTGCAGTCCCAAGCCCGCCGGGCTGACTTCAATTTCAGCGAGGTTGTCGGGCGAAGCATCGGCCAGTCCTTCTGCGAGCCGCGTCGGAAACGTCAGCTCGACCCCGGTGTTCAGCGCAACCACGACCCGCGACCGCCGACGATCGTAGCGGGCGGACACGGCATGACCCGCGGCGCGGATCGCTTCCATACGCGCTTCGGCTTGCGCCAGCTCCTGCTCAGTAATCGCCATGTATCGTCCTCCATTCCGCGCATAGTGTCGGCACCAGCTCGACCAGCGCCTCCTCGATCCGGTTCACGTCCGGCACCTTAAAGCCGTAGCTTTCCCGCAGGTCGGGTGGACCGCCGGGACAGTTCAGGTTGAACACCGCCTCCCCTTCCGCGCCCTTCACATGGACATGCGCCGGTCGATGATCGTTGGGCCAGATCACGACCCGCAGGCCACCGATGCGATAGACGACGGGCATAGGCCAACATATCAGAAACCCAAGCGCTAGGGAATAGTTGCACTGCGAGCGCCCCCCCTTGCGGGGCCGCGCTCTATCTCCGCTGCGCTTCGACCGAGCCGCCATGCCCACGTCTCAGCGCTAGCGCGTGACGATCGCTCGCGGCAGGATAAAGGGTATTCCCTTCACGCCCAAGAACCTTCATAGTGTCACAGGTAAGAGGAGCAGAAGGGGCGAAGGTGCAAATCTACTCACTTATCAGCCAGAAGGGCGGGGCAGGTAAAAGCACCCTTGCCCGTCAGCTTGCGGTTCTCGCGGGCGAGACGGAGCCGAGCCTCATCATCGACCGCGACCCACAGCGTACGACAACGAAATGGTGGACGCGCCGCGAGCAAATCGAGCCGGCCATTGAGCGCCCCGAGCTGATCGACCTAGACGGCACCACCTTGACTGACGCGGCCAAGAGCCTTCGCCGCAAACCGGAGGGTGCGTTGTTCATCGACACCCGCCCGGCCGTCGAAGAGCCGGAGGCCGAGGCGGCGCGCGTGGCGGACTTGGTGATCGTGCCGGTGCGGCCGTCTCCCGACGACCTTGAGGCGGTTGGCGAGACGTTGAAGATTCTCCGCCGGCTCGACCAGCGCGCAGTCGTTATCGTCAACGCTGCGAAGAACGACTCCCGCGCGACCGCGGCCCGCGCCGCGTTGTCGCGCTACCCAGTCCCGGTTTGCCCGACCCATCTATCCGACCGCACCGTTTATCTGGACGCCTCACTTGAGGGGAGGGGCGTGACCGAAATGCGCGGCCAAGCCGCACGCGACGCGGCCGACGAGCTACGCCAGGTTTGGAGCTGGATTCAGGAGATACGACATGAGCAGTAAGCGCACCGGTCGCGCGCTCGCCGACGTGATGGGCGAGCTGGACGAAGAACCCGCCGCGGCCCCGATCGCTGTGGCGACGGCTAACGCCGCTCCCGTTCGAGACGCCGCATCGCCGGCGATCGTGCCGATCAACGTGCAAGTCACCCCCCGCGACCGTAAGCGGCTTCGCCAGCTTAGCCTCGACACCGGGCTTAGCTTGCAGAAGCTGGGGCATGAGGCGTGGAACCGACTGTTGGAAGCGCGTGGGCTGGAGCCGTTGGAGGCGGTAGCCGCGAGCGTGCCGAGCGGCCGATCGCGCCGCTGACCTTGGAGCCTTTATGACTAAGAAGGGCAGAAGGAAAGAAGGTGACCCGGTCGGCTTGCTCGGCCAGCTCGACCTATTCGTGACGTTGCCCGGCGACATACCGACCCACGACGAGCAGGAGATGATGGAGCGGCCATTCTTCAGCCTCTCCAAACAGCGCCGCAGCGAACCGATCGACTATTCGGTGCAGAACGGCACCGCCACCGTCACCGTCAACGTCACGGCCCCGGCCGAGATCGGCATCGCGACCATATGGGATTGCGACATCCTGATATGGGCGGTGTCGCAGCTCCGGGCGGCGAAGGCGGCGGGACAACCCACCACGCCGCACTTTCACGTCCCGCTCTACGAGCTGCTACGCGGGATCGATCGGCCCACCGGAGGAAACGAGTATCGCCGGATCGTGGAGGCGCTTGAGCGGCTGAGCGCCACCTTGATCCGCACCAACATCCGCCAGGGGAAGAAGAAGCGCCCAGAGGGCTTCCACTGGATCGAGCGCTACTCGGCACCAACCGACGGCCTTGGGCGATCGACCGGCGTCGAGTTTACCATATCCGATTGGCTCTACGAGGGCGTGCTGACCGATCGCCTCGTGCTCGGCATCGACCGAGCCTATTTCAAGCTGACCGGCGGGATCGAGCGGTGGCTTTACCGCGTCGTGCGGAAGCATGGCGGTCATCAGGCGGCAGGTTGGGCTTTCACCATGAAGCAGCTCCACCACAAAAGCGGCAGCACCCAGCGCGTGGCCGACTTCGCCAAGGAGTTGCGAGTTGCGGTCGAGCGGCAGCGGCTACCCGGCTATTGGCTGGAATTGGTGAGGAACGATGAAGGTGAGGAGGTTCTTAACTTCACAGAGAGATGCCAACTTTCGACCGACCACCCGGGCTTTCAGTTCAAGCGCTTGCCGCGCCCACCGATGGGGTTTCCAGCCGACTGATCGCCAGGGGCCAAAACCCCGATAGTGAGCGAGCTCCAACTATCGGGGGAATGGCCCCTGCGAATCACGGGGTTTTGGCCCCGCGAATCACGGGGTTTTGGCCCCTGGAACTGCCGCTAAGCCATTGAGTAAATGGCCAAAAATGGCTCCGTAAGAGTCTTAAACCTCCTATTACATAGGAGATTCTTCTTAAAGAATCCCGCCTGTGGATAACCCGAGCCAAGGCATCAAGCGGGGGCCAAAACCCCGATAGTACGCGGTACAAGCCAACCGGGCATGACCAACCAGTGAAGAAAAAGACATTGCGGAATCGACCTACCGGCCGATAGGTTTTCGCAGCGTGCCGCCTTCGGCGTCACAAGGGCGGCGCAAGCGCCGCTGGCTAGGCGGGGAAGAAGTGAGGCGGGTGGCGATGGATATTGCTCGCTACGGCCGCCCAGGCGCGCCGTGAGGGCAGGAAAGGACTTTTTAGGTGGGTCGGGGGCTTGTTCCGGCGAACGTCGCCAGCGGGGCTTAAATCAGGCCGGATCGACGGCGAACTCGCGCTGGTCGTAATAGCGGATTTTCTCGACCGCGAGGGGGTGTTCGCCCTGGCGCAGCAGCAGAAGTTGGTCGGGCCGCATCCGCATGATTTCGTCGGGCGTGGCGAGCCGTCGTGCCGAGACGTGTCCGCTGATGCTTTCCGAAGGGCCGGCGCGGTTGTCGCCCCAGCCCGTGCCACGCGACGTGCTGACGGTATCATATTCGATCGTGGTGTCGCCGATCGTGCGCGAGAGCATGTCGCAGTCGCGTGATCGTTCACCCCGAACGTCTGGATCACGCCGGCGTTCGACATGAAGGTGCCAGCGCGCTCGCCATAGGTCGCCTTAAGCTGGTGCATGTCCTGGAGGATCGGCCAGAGCTGGAGGCCATAGCCCGCCATCAGCCCCATCGCGCGCTCGACCGGTTCGAGGCGACCAAGCGCGGCGAACTCGTCCAGCAGGAACAATACGGGCCGGACAGGCCGGGCGGTGGAGCGCGCCATGTCGGTGACGGCCTGGCTCACCAGCAGGCGGAGCCAGCGGGCATAGGTATCGAGCCGATCGGGTGGCAGGCACAGGAACACGGTAGCTGTCGTGTCCTTCAACCCGGCAAAGGTGAAATCCGATGCGGCCGTGCTGGCGACGATGCGGGGGCTATCGAGAAAGTGGGTATGGCGCTGCGCCGAGGACAGCACGCCGGCCGCTTCGCGATCGGACTTGCCGAGCTGGCGGTTGGCGGCGCGGGCGATCAGGCCACCCGCGCCGGCGCTGTCCTGCATATCGGTCAGCAGCGCGGCGAAGCCGGCAGGGGCGAGCGTCAGCTTGTCGCGCACCGTCGCCAGAACGCGACGATCGGCGGGTTCGTGGACGACGGTGTGCAGGATCAGCCCGGCGATCAGCGCCTTGGCTTCCTCATTCCAGTGCGCTTCGCCCGATTGCCCCGGCGCGTCATGCACCAGCGCGTCGGCGAGGGTGTTGGCATCTTCCGCGAGATCAAGGCTGGCGGGATCGAGCCGGTCGAGCGGATTGTAGCGTGACGGGGGCTGACCCGAGACGCCGAATGGATCGAGGCACCAGACCTTGCCCTTGGCGGCACGCGCGCGGGCGGTGACGCGGGCGTTCTCGCCCTTGGGGTCGATGCAGATCACCGAGCGATCGAGCAGCAGCAGGTTGGGGATGATCGTGCCGACGCCCTTGCCCGATCGGGTGGGTGCCATCGTCAGCAGGTGCGCCGCGCCGTCGTAGTGCAGCAGCTTGCCCGACTTCGCCGAGCGGCCGATAAGAAGATCCCCGTTCGCTTCCAGCTTCCGCACGTCGGCACGGTCGCCGAAACGGGCAGAGCCGAGCAGATCATTGTGCTGGTTGGCGGCACGCCGGTTGAAGCGCCAGGCCAGGAGCAGGATCGCGCCGGCCAGCAGGAACGGAATGTCGGTCGCGATCTCGCCATAGCCGAAGATGCTCTTGAGCCAGGCGTTGCTCGCCATCAGCACCACGAAGGCGACGAGGACCGCGAACAGCGGGCTGATCCGTCGCCTCGGCATCAGTGCGCGCCCATCGGCGTGACCGGCAGGGACCGATCGGCGTCGGGATGATCGAGCAGCCGGAGCAGGATTTGCGAGACGAGGGGAGGGGGCACGCCCTCATCCAGCATCATCGCGAAAAACGCATCGTCGTTGGGTGTCGGGATCATGGGGTCAGTTCCGGCTGAGGGCGGAATGACACCCTAAGCGGATGTGTCTCGGCTGCTTTGCATGCGCGGACGGTAGATCGTGTTTGTAGTGAGCGGTCTCGGACGGTAGCGTGACGTCCCATGACAGCGGACAAAGGCAAGGCTCCGGATACGAAGATGGTTCGTGCACTGCTGTGTCGCCATGCCTGCCCGGTGCTGTTCCATGCGGTCCGTACCCGCTTTCTCGGCAACATCGCGACGCCATTGTTGAGCGCATCACCGTTGCTGGTCGTGGAAGGGCTGTGGGGCGGCAAAATGCCGGAGTTCGACAGCGTGGCGGAAGCCGAGACGCTGATCGGCATGCTGCTCCAAGGGCTCTGGAACGACCTGGCCCGGCACCAGAAACGTAGCCAGCCCTTCCGGCTGACGCGGTTGCCGATTGAAGCGACCGTCCCGAGCCTGCGGTATTTTGGGCAGGTCCGCATGGAGGAGCTCGATGGCTTCGTGGACGCCTGTTCGCTGGCGAGGACGAGATCGACTTGCCCGAGCGCGCCCATGTCGCGGTTGGGTTGGTCGGAGAGATGCATGCGATAATGGCGGGCATCGTCGACCTGGTTGACCGCGATCTCGTGTCTGACGACCGTGTGCAGCTTGAGATCAAATCCCGGGGCTTGCGGGATCTGACCCGGATCATGGAAGGCGAGATCCACGAGGCGGTGCTGTCCTGCACGCGCGCGCGTCGGCAGATGATCGAGGGCATTCCGACCATGAACCCCACAGTGCACTGATGGGGGCTCCGAACGAGGAGCGTCTGCGCGAGACGTTGCGCAAGATCGAAGCGCTGTATGCCGCGGCTGGGACCCAGGGCGAGAAGGTTGCGGCCGGTGCCGCAGCCGAGCGCCTCCGGCGCCGCTTCGAGAAGACGCGGGGCGAAGAGGCGAGCGAGGAGTTCAGGTTCTCGATTTCCGATCCCTGGTCCCGTCAGCTGTTCGTCGCGCTATGTCGCCGGTACGGTCTGAGGCCGTTTCGCTACAGCCGGATGCACCGCCAGTCAGTTGTTGTGCAGGGACCGCGCAGCTTCGTGGACGGTGTACTCTGGCCGGAATTCGAGGAGTTGAGCGTCGCGCTGACTTCGCATCTGGGCGAGATCACCGATCGGATCATTCGCGAGGAAGTTCATACCTCGACCCAGGACGCTGAAGAGGTTCGTGAAACGCCACTTCTGGGGTAATCGTCACGTGGGTGCGCTACAGATCCGTGAGATCCTCGGGGTATCGCCCACCGCGTTGGCAAAAGGCCTCCCAAGTTTTTTTACCGCACTCTGAAACCACGAGACATTCCGGATCATCTGGCATCGGTTCCAAGAGGCCGAGACGAAGGAGCGGTGCGATCGTCTTGTCGCCGATGGCCTTATCGATGGCACGCCCGGGGACGACGAGTTCCCATCCGGCCGTTCCCCGTTCGGTGATGGTCAAAGCGAGGTTTCCGCCCCATGCCGGCTCGGCGCCACGCCCGAGCGTGAACAGGCAAATGCTCCAGAAAGCAGTTCTTGGGCGGGGCGGGATCAGCACCCATTCCATGGGCCCGGCACCCGGTTGCTCGACAGCGGATATCGGGTTGGCCGGCTCGGCGCCGTCACCGCCAACACCATCGCGCCAAGCTCGCTCCAATGCCTGGGCGATGGCGCCTGCCGTATCAACGGCAAGGCCGTATTTGCGGTTGTAGCGGTCCTTGGCGACGATCCCGCGCGCGATCTCCCGAAACCGCGCTTTGCGCCTGGGATCGGGCGGGGGACGCTCCGGCTTCCTGCTCATGCCATCGCCTCCGGGCCCAGCTCCAAGGTGTCAGCCGCCCTGGCACGGCCGACGATCGCGCCGACCGTGTTCTTGCTGAGGCCGAGATCGCGCGCGATCCAGCGATAGCTGCGTCCTTCGGCGATGAGCGCCAGCACTTTGGGTGCCAGCCGGTCGGATTTCGGCCGGTCTCCCGCCTGCCGCCCAAGTTTGCGGCCGCGTGCGCGCGCTGCGGCAAGCCCCGAACGGACGCGCTCACCCAGCATGTCGCGCTCGAACTGCGCGATGCCTGCGAGCAGCGTGGCCATCATCCGCCCGTGCGGCGTGTCGACCTCAAACGTCATGCCGCTCATCGCGACCACCGACACCTTCCAGCCCGAAAGCTGGTTCAACGTGTCGAGCAGATCCTGCGTCGAGCGCCCCCAGCGGCTGAGTTCTGTGACGAGGATCGCATCGATGTGGCGTGCCTGGGCCAGCTTCATCACCTCTGCTCGCGCCGCGCGATTGGCCTTCATACCGGAGGCGGTTTCGCGAAAAACCTCGACCACATCATATCCGCCACGCTCGGCAAAACCGGTGAGGTCGCGGAGCTGCCGCTCGCACGACTGGTCGGCGGTCGAGACGCGAGCGTAAATGGCGGCGCGTTGTCCCAATTGAACCTTCCTGAAATTAGGCTTCGAAAACCCTTGATTTGCGTGGGGTCAGTGTTGTCCAAAACAGACTTCTGTTCAACAGGGACACTGATGCATGCCGAGACGCCATATCCTGAGCGCCCGGCAGCGGTCAGCACTGCTCGACCTGCCGACCGACGCGGCGTCGCTGCTGCGGCATTACATCCTGGCGGACGATGATCTGATCCATATCGACCGGCGTCGACGGCCGGAGAACCGGATCGGCTTCGCGCTGCAACTGTGCGCGCTGCGCTATCCCGGCCGGATGCTGGCGCCGGGCGAAGTGATCCCACTGGCGGTGTGCGCCTTTCTCGGTACCCAGCTCGGCATCGCGACGACACGCTCGTCCGTTACGCCGTTCGTCGCCAGACGCGCCAGCAGCACATGGAGGTGCTGCGCCGGACCTACGGTTACAGGGCATTTCCCGGTCAGGGTGCGCCGGCACGCGCATTCCATAACTGGCTGCTTGCCGAAGCCGAGCAGGCCCGCTCGAACGACGATCTCGCCCGACGGTTCGTCGTCCGGTGCCGTGACACCATGAGGGCATCGCGTGGATGGTACGCCAGACAACGCTAAACCCGAACAATACCAGAACGGCGATGTGAGGGCGGTCAACGGCGGAAGTCAATCAGCCCCAGCTCTTGCCACATCCACGTAAAATCATAGGTGGCCATTGGCTCGCCAGTCCCGGATTTTGCCGCACCATTCTCTATATATTTTAGCCAGTCGGCAACTTTCGCCCGGCCTGCCTTTGTACGGGCCAAAGCCCGCGGTGTCTTGTTGCCGAGGGCGGGCACCGCTTCATCAAGCGTTTTGGTATATTCGCGTGTCAGCATCTCATGAACGATGCGCTCCCTTTCGTCCGACGGGATATCGAGCGGCTCTTCCTGCGGAGCGCCGGCGGCGTCATCGGCCATGAACTGGGCCATAGTCCGAATTTCGGTCATAGGTGTGCTCACGCAATCACCGAGCCATTCGCGCATATGCGTGATCGCTTGCTCCGCGCGGGCGGCGCTATTGACCTCAACGATCAGTTTGCGACCCACCAGTTCGACATTGGCAAAAACAGGTGTGCCGTCCTCCATGGTTGTCACAAAAGCCTGCCCGCCTTTGGTCGTTCGTGGTTTCCTGTTCTTCGTCACTGGCGCCAGCCAGTTCCAGAACGTATCGCTCGCAGGTTCCAGCCATTGCGCCGCGTTCAGCCTGCGAACCACGCTCTTGCCGATCACGCCCTTCGCCAGGGGGAACACGATACGGTGGAACACAAGATCATCGCCATCGGCATTGACCATTTCCGGCACGCTGCCGGACATGGCCTTGCCCAGACAATCAAGCAGCCAGATATTGGTGAAAATCGGACCTGACGCTTTTAGGAGGCCTTCCCTTTCGGGAGGGGACAGTCGGTCAGTACCTGGCCCATCGTCTTCAAGTTGGGAAAAGGCCTCGATCACTCGCCCGGCGCCGTCCGGGCTGAACGGTAATAAGGCGCCGGAAATCCCATGGCGGCCATTCACCTCGATGACCCGTGCGGCGATCTTGTCCCAGCTAACTAGGGTCTGCGTTGCGCTATGTTCGCGCACCGTGACCGGCGCAATATCGCGCAGAAGATCCCGCAAGGTCATCGACTGCCCGGGGACGACCTCGCTAACCTCATAGAGCGACATCACCGTATCGCGCAGTGCGCGCATGTAAGCCTTGTTCGGCGCTTTCTCGTTCCAGCCCCGGCGCTTGAGATACTCATCGACGAGATTGAGGCCTTCAGGCTCGAGTTCCTGTGTGAGCAAGTCTTCGAAAGCACAGCCCCACAGCTGCGCCTCCCAATGATCGCCGATGATGTCGAATATATCATCAGGCTCAAGATCCATCGCATCGCAGGCCGGGCCAAGATGCGCGACGAGCATCTCGTCCATCATCTCGTCCCAGGGCGCACGGCCCAAGTACTTCATCAATCCGGAAAGATCGTGAGCGGATTTCGGTCTGGACATTCAGGCAGGCCTTTCCACGCCAAGGCGGCGCATTTCGCGATAGATAGTCGATCGGCCGATGCCGAGTTGCCGCGCCGCTTCGGTCGGCGAGATACGGGCTTCAACCAGTTTGATCGCGGCATCCACCTTGGACATGTCGAGCGGCTGACGGCCAGGCTGCTTGCCCTTGGCGCGTGCGGCAGCGATGCCGTCCCTGGTCCGCTCGGAAATCAGCCGTCGCTCGAAATGGGCAATGGCCCCGAACACATGGAAGATGAGTTCGCCGGCGGCCGACGATGTGTCGATCTTTTCCTCAAGACTCAGAAGAGCGATGCCCTGGCCGCGTAGCGTCTCGACCGTGGCGAGCAATTCGGCCAACGAGCGCCCGAGCCGATCGAGGCGGACCACCGCTAGGGTATCACCCTTACGCGCATAGGCGATCAGTTCGGCCAGACCGGGCCGCTCCATGCTCTTGCCCGACATGACGTCGGTAAACACCTTGATGGCGCCCGCCTTCTCCAGTCGCATGGTTTGGCCCGAAACATCCTGATCGCCGGTGCTGACGCGGGCATAGCCCAGAATATCGCCCATGCCGTGCGTCTCCCCAACGGTCGTTCTGTGGACGCTATGGAGGACAGCCGCTTCGCCCCATCGACATCCGTCCACATACTATGTCTCTTTACTCATGGTTGTCCATAGGCGCAGATGACCTTTTGTGGACGGGAACCGGCATGACGAAGCGCAAGCATCAACTCCTGACCGAGCGCGAGCGCGATCAGATCCTCGCCATCCCGACCGATCGCGACCGCCTGGCACGGCTCTACACCTTCGAACCTTCGGATATCGAGATCATCGGCGCGCGACGGGAGCGACGGAACCAGTTGGGCGTGGCGCTGCAACTCGCGCTCCTGCGGCACCCGGGTATCACGCTTGCGCAGTTGATACAGGACAGGGGAGCAATACCCCATGATCTCGCCGCTTTCGTCGCGGAGCAACTTGGTCTGCACGTAACCGACCTGGCCAACTATGCGGCGCGGGATCAGACAATGACGGATCATGCCCGTGAGTTGGCGGTGCGCTTGGGCCTTCGGGGGGCGACCCGTGCGGATATTCCCTTCATGATCGAAGCGGCCGCGAAAGCGGCATGGGCGACCGACAAGGGGATGACGATTGCGATGGGCGTGGTCACCGCCCTGCGCGAGGCCCGGATTTTGCTGCCGTCCATCTCCACCATCGAACGCACCAGCAGCGCGGGACGCGCGCGTGCGCGCAAGCAAGCTGCCTATGCTCTGATCGCCGATCTCAGCACCGAACAGGTCAACGCCCTCGATCAGCTCTTCGACGACGCCGGCGGCACGAGCCAACTCGCTTTGCTCAAGACCATTCCCATTGCGCCTAAGCCCGATCACATCCGCCAGATCCTCGACCGCCTGCGGCAAGTGCGGAAGATCGGCATTTCTCCGGACGTGGCTGGCCGCATCCATGCGGACCGCTTTCGGCAATATGTCAGGGAAGGCCGCGCTTCTCCTGCCTATATGATTGAGCGGTATATCCCCTCCCGCCGACGCGCCACACTTGTCGCTTTCCTGCTCGATCTTGAAGAACGACTGACCGACAACGCCCTGGAAATGGCGGACAAGCTGATCGGCAGCATCTTCACCCGCGCGAAAAAACGCTCAGGCACGCAGCTATGCCACCACGTCGAAGAACGTGGCGCGGCTGATGCTGATCTTTGGCAGGACGATCGACGCGCTGACCGATGCGGTCGATACCGGCGAAGACCCGATGGAGGTCCTGGACGCTCGGTAGGATGGCACACCCTCCTGAAGGCCAGACCGGAAGTGGCGACGATCGCGGAAACCGCCAATCTTGATCCGCTGACGGTCGCGGCCGACCGCTATGCGACGTTGCGCAAGTTCGCCCCTGATCTGCTTGAAGCGCTGCAGTTCAGGGCCGGAAAGGGCAGCGCGAAAACGATCGCCGCCATTGAGATACTGCGCGACGTCAACAGGTCGGGCAAGCGCGATGTGCCTACCGACGCTCCGATGCCCTTCCGCAAGGAATGGCGGAAAATCGTCGTGGGCGACGACGGCAAGATCAATCGACGGCTCTGGGAGATCGCGACGATCGCGCATCTGCGCAACAAGCTCCGCTCCGGGGATGTCTGGGTGGAGCGATCGGCGGGATACCGCCGGTTCGACAGCTACCTGCTCAGCGAAGCAAAGGCGAAACCGGTCGTATCGGCTCTTGGGGGTCATCGCAGAATCTTTTTCCACGCGTACGCTAAGAGCGATTGGTAGATCCCGGTGTGCGCAGCGGCCTGAACCGTTCACGCGGTTTGTCGATCTCACTCCAAAGATAGTCTCCTGTGAGACTGACATGCTCCCATCCCAGTGGCGCGACGTGAGCAAGCAACGCGTCCGGCACGTCGACACCGCGGTCGCGCAAGTGGCGGACGGCGCGTTCGAGATAGACCGTATTCCACAGGATGATCGCCGACACGATGAGGTTGAGGCCGGAGGCACGGTGTCGCTGGTTCTCGAAGGTGCGATCGCGGAGCTCTCCAAGCCGGTTGAAAAAGACGGCGCGAGCGAGCGCGTTGCGCGCCTCGCCCTTGTTGAGGTTGGCGTTGGTGCGTCGGCGGAGGTCCGGATCGTCGAGCCAGTCGAGCATGAACAGCGTGCGCTCAACGCGTCCGATCTCGCGCAGCGCGCGTGCGACCGGGTTCTGCCGCGGATAGCCGGCAAGCTTGCGCAGCATCACTGATGCCCGGACTGTGCCGGCTCGGATCGATGCCGCCAGGCGCAGGGTTTCGTGCCAGTCGTCCTCAATAGCACAGACGTTGATCGGCCCCGCGATGAGGGGCCGCAGCGTCGGCCAGCGTGACATATTACCCAGCGCATAGAGTCGGCGTTCGCCGAGGTCGCGGATACGCGGCGCAAATCGGAAGCCCAGCAGATGGCACAGGCCGAAGACATGATCGACGGCTCCTGCCGTATCGGTCGTATGTTCCCGGATCGCAATGTCGCTCTCATGGTCGAGCAGGCCGTCGATGACGTGCGCGGCCTCACCGGCATTGGCAGCGATCACTTTTGTGTGGAACGGCGCAAAGCGGTCGGAAACGTGGGTGTAGAACAGCACGCCCGGATCGCTGCCGTAACGTGCGTTGTGGTCCGCACGGGCTTCGCCGTGTCCGCCGGCCCGGAAGAACTGTCCGTCCGACGACGAGGTATCGCCCGGTCCCCATAGTCGGCTGAACGGATGGGCATGATGATAGTCGACAATAGCGGCCAGCGCGCTGGCATAGGTTTCATCACGAATATGCCATTCGGCGGTCCAAAGCAGCCGCGCATGGGTTAGGCCGCGCGAACTCTCCGCCATGCGCGACAGGCCAAGATTGGTGCCATCGGCGAGGATCGCGCCCATGAGCGCGGGCTGGTCGCTTGTTGCCATGCCGCTTCGCGCATGAACAAAACGATCGGCAAAGCCGGTCCAGGTTGCGACTTCGGCCAGCAGATCGGTGATCCGAATGCGGGGGAGCAATCCGTAAAGACGCGCTTTCAGATCCTCCGCCTCGTCGGGCGTCGCGCGCCGCAGCGGAGAGACGGTGAGCCGGCCATTGTAGATTGTGGCATCTGGCAACGTGCCGTCGGCCGCAGCGCGTTCTACCTCGTCCAGGCGCCGGCAGAGTCGATCTCGATGTTGGACGATCCATTCGGAGGCTGAACCAGTCACCGCAAGTCCGAGCTGCCCCTCGTCCCGCATGGTCGTGAATGCTGCGGACGGCAGCAGATAATCGTCCAAGGTGCGATAGGCGCGGCTGCCATCGACCCAAACTGCACCGGAGCCGAGCCTATCGCGTAGATGCACGAGCACTGCGATCTCCCAAGCGCGCCGGTTGAACTTTCCATCAGGGGGAAGAACGGCCTTGCGCCATTTCGGCTTGAGAAAGGAGAGGGGTGCTTTGCCCGGCAGGATCGTGCGCCCCTCCATATAGACGGTGCGAAGGAGTTCGATGGCGCCGATCAATGGGTCGCCAGCGCGAGCCGTCCGGAAGCGAAACCTGGCAAGAAACGTCGGTAGGAAACGACGTATCGCCGCATAGCGCTCGACGATCTCGGCAAGGCCGTCCTCACCTGAGCGTGTCAGGTCCTCGGCCGCATGCAGGCTCTGTTCGAGCGCTGGCCAGCCGATGCGTTCGCCGACGAGCATCAACGCATTGGCCCCGCCGTCCCGGGCATCAAGCAATATCCGGCCGAGCCGGATATGAAGACGCGCGGTTTCCCTAAACAAGCGGGCTTGGTCGATCAGTCGCTCAGAGCGGGTGCGATCGGCACGGCGGAACATCGCACCCACCAACTTTTCAACCATCTGGATGGCTGCATCGGTCAGCGCTACCTCCATCTCGATTGCAAAGGCGACAAGCGTGGCAAGACGACGCCGGCTTTCGAGGCGCGTCAAATGCTGCGCGGTCATGATCGCTGCCTCACGTGCGATGACGGCATATCGACTGGCATGGATGCGTCTCGCCCGATCGGGTTCGATACCAAGTGCGCGGACATGATCGAGACGTTCGACCAACGCCTTAAGATTGCTGGCACCCGGCGCTTCCGGCCAGTCGCGTATCCACGCAAGTGGCGAGCGTGTTGCCTCCCCGTCGAGCCGCGGCAGGGCGTCCAGACGCTCGATCTGTTCCGGCAACAGGGGGTGACTACACGAAAGTGACGTATCTGCACGCTAAGGGCGAACAAATCCGGTACGATGCCAGCAGATGCTATTCGCAGGCTTTCCTGCCCCTTTTATGTGGTGCCGCCCTACGGGCGCCGATATGGGAGGGCGGCAATCCGATTGACCAACGATCGAGGTAGAACCCTGCTCGCCAAATATGTGAGCTGGTTGCCCATCCCCGGTATGGCGAAGGATTGCCGATAAACCAGAGCGTGGACTGCATGGGCCGCGCACCGGTCAACGTCCATCAAACCCAACCTCCCCCACTTCAAATCGCTGAGGGCAGCCATGTCTGTGTCGATTCCACCGGGTGCAAAAGACCCAACACTCACTCCCGTCCCGGCAAGCTCCACGGAAAGCGCTCGCATGAGGGTGCTCACATAGGCTTTCGACGCGCCGTAGACCGCTTGGAAGGGCACGGATGTTTCGCCCGCCAGGCTCGACACGGCGATTACTGAGGATTCAAACGGCTGCTCCCTGAAAATCGCAATCAGGCGAGCCAGCAAATCCGTGAAACCGAGTATGTTTGTTTCAATTACCTCGGCATAAGTGTCGGCACGGCCTGCATCAAATGAACCAACGCTCGTCATTCCGGCAACCAACAAAGCGGCTGTTACTTGCAATTCTGCAACCTTAGCCGCGATTTTCTCCCTGCCCTCGATTTCACGTTGATCAGCCACTATAATCTCGCACGGCACATTGAACCGCTCGTCAATTTCGGTCTGTAGCTCCCGCAAGTTGTCGAGCCTCGTCCAACAATCAGGGGCTTGGCCTGGTACGATGCCGCCAAGCGGAGGGCGGACGCTCTGCCCAAACCGGTCGAAGCCCCTGTGACCAGCACCCACGAGTTCTTGATCGCCAGCGGTTTCACGCGTTTTCCAGAGCCTTGTATAGGGCGGTTTTGCCGATCTTGAGCCGGGCCGCCGCCTCACGAACAGTGAGGCCCGCTGCGATATGCGCCCGCGCTTTACGTAGTTTGTCGGGGGTAACGACAGGCCGGCGACCACCCTTGTTGCCCCGCTCGCGTGCGGCCTTGAGGCCGGCATGAGTGCGTTCACGGATCAGGTCACGCTCGAATTGGGCCAGCGAGCCGAAGATGTTGAACACCAGCATGCCGCCCGAAGTGGTGGTGTCGATATTCTCGGTGAGTGAGCGGAACCCGATGCCGCGCGCCGCAAGCTCGCCGACCTTCTCGATCAGGTGGCTCATCGAGCGGCCGAGGCGGTCGAGTTTCCAGACCACCAGCGTGTCGCCGGGGCGCAAATAGGCGAGCGCTTCGGTTAGGCCAGGCCGATCGGCTTTTGCCCCGGATGCGTGATCGTCGAATATACGGTCGCACCCGGCAGTGTTCAGCGCGTCAAGCTGGAGCGACAGCTTCTGGTCTGCGGTCGAGACGCGCGCATAGCCGATCAGCGCCACATGATGCCCGATCCTGTCCGTTTTCCCGTCATTATGCGATCTTGTCCGAATCGCCGTTACAGGTCCAGAGTTAACGGACATATTCCTGTTGGCCGCCAGAGGACCGTCTGACGGACACGCAAAGCGAAGGAGATGATGCTTGGCGAGACGGCGACTGGTGAGCCTGGAAATCTGGGCGAGGCATTATGGCGCGCCGCTCGATGAGCGCGAGATCGCGCGTCATTATACGCTGACCAGCGACGACCTGGAAATTGTCGGCCGCCGTCGCGGCGATGCCACCCGGCTCGGCTATGCGATGCTCATGCTATATATGAGATGGCCTGGCCGTGCGCTGGAAGCGGGCGAAGTCCCGCCCGCTCCTGTGCTCGCCTATGTGGCGCAGCAACTCGGCGTCGCGCCGGCAGCCTTCGCGGATTATGCCCATCGGGACCAGACCCGTCGCGAGCATCTCGTCGAAATCCGACGATCGCACGGGTTCAGGATTTTTGACCGCAACGCTTTCCGTGAAGTTGTCGCCTTCTCGGTCCCAATCGCGCAGACCATCATACACCCCGGCCAGATGGCAGACGTCATCGTCGATGAACTCCGGCGCCTGCAGATCCTCCTGCCTTCTCCGTCGATTCTCGAAGCGGTGCTGCGGCGGGCGCGCCAGCAAGCCGAACAGCTTACCTATGAAGTGCTCACGAATGGCCTGCTGCCTGACACCCTTCAGGGCCTGGACGATTTGCTGGCCCGACGACCGGGGCAGGTCGCGACATGGCTATCCTGGATGCGCAATGCGCCACAATCGCCGGCAGCGCGCAACATCCTGCGCCTGATCGAACGGCTCGCCTATATCCGCGCGCTGGGCCTCGATCGCGCCCGTGCCGACATGATCCCGGCTTTGACTTTTGACAGGCTGGCGGACGAAGGCAGCCGCATCACACCCCAGCACCTTGGCGAACTCAATGCCCTGCGCCGCCATGCGACGCTGGCGGCAACCGGCATCCGGCTTGAGGAAAGCCTGACCGACGCCACCCTGACGATGTTCGACAAGCTGTTGGGCAGCATGGCGCGCCGCGCCGAGAACCGGACCCGCGACAAAGCCCTCAAGACGGTGCGCGAGTTGCAAGGCCACCTCCGGACGCTCACGGGGTCTTGCCGCCTCCTCATCGACGCGCGCAGCAAGGGCGTGGATTCTCTGGCGCAGATCGAGGCGCTGGACTGGCAGCACTTCGCCGTGGCCGTCGAGCAGGCCGAAGTGCTCGGGCGACCGGAAACCGTCGATCGCACCGCCGAATTGATCGAGCGGCATCGGACGGTGAAGCTCTTTGTCGGCGCTTTTCTCAACGCCTCGAGTTTCGCGGCGCCGGCGCGGTTCAGGGGCTCCTGTCAGCGCTGGCCATCATCGCGGAGCTATATCGGACCGGCAAACGGCGCTTGCCTGATCGCGTGCCGCTACGCTTTGTGCCGCCCGCATGGCGCCCGTTCGTCCTGCGGGATGGCATCGTTGATCGTGCCGCTTATGAACTATGCGCCTTGTCGCAACTACGCGAGCGGTTGCGAGCCGGGGATATATGGGTCGCGGGAAGCCGGCAGTTTCGCGATTTCGACAGCTATCTCATACCGCCGGCGACCTTTGCGGCGCTGCGCGAGAAGGGGCCGTTGCCGCTCGCCATCGAAACGGATTTCGAGCGCCATATCGAGGAACGGCGCACCAGGCTCGACACGGCGATCGAGCAGGTAACGGTCCTTGCACGGCAAGGGGAGCTGCCCCAGGTTAAGCTTGACGAAAACGGTCTCATCATCTCGCCGCTGAAGGCGGCAACACCGCCCGCCACCGAGATTGCCCGTCGCGCCGCCTATGATCGACTGCCGCGCGTGAAGATCACCGATCTTCTGCTGGAGGTCGATGCCTGGACCGGGTTCAGCGAATGCTTCATCCATCGTCGTTCGGGCCGGGAAGCCGACGATCGCAATGCGCTGCTCACGGTCATCCTCGCCGATGGCATCAATCTCGGCCTCACACGCATGGCGGAAACCTGCCGGGGCGCAAGTCTGCGTCAGCTCGCCCATCTTCACGACTGGCACATCAGCGAAGCCGCCTATGGCGAAGCGTTGGGAAGGCTGATCGACGCCCATCGCGCCATGCCGCTCGCCGCGCTGTGGGGAGACGGCACCACTTCGTCGAGCGACGGACAGCAATTTCATGCCGGGGGCCGTGGGGCCGCGATCGGCGACATCAACGCGCGCAGCGGCAACGAACCAGGCGTTGCCTTCTACACCCATGTCTCGGATCGATATGACCCCTTCGCAAGTCGGGTGATCGCGGCGACCGCTGGCGAAGCGCCCTATGTGCTGGATGGCTTGCTGTATCACCAGACCGGCCTGACGATCGAGGAGCACTACACCGATACGGGCGGGGCATCGGACCATGTGTTCGGCCTCATGCCCTTCTTCGGCTACCGCTTCGCGCCGCGCCTGCGCGACATCAAGGAGCGTCGTTTACACCTCCTTCCCGGCCAAGAATCCGGCCCCTTGCTTGCCGGCATGACGGCCGAACCGATCGCATTGGGTCATGTCGCGGCGCATTGGGACGAACTGCTGCGGTTCGCCACGTCGATCCGCACCGGCACCGTCACTGCTTCGGCAATGCTGCGCCGCTTGTCCGCCTATCCGCGACAGAACGGACTGGCCCTCGCACTACGCGAGCTGGGCCGCCTCGAACGCTCCATTTTCATGCTCGACTGGCTGCGCGACATCGACCTGCGCCGGCGCACCCAGGCGGGCCTCAACAAAGGCGAAGCCCGCAACGCGCTCGCCCGCGCGCTCTTCTTCAACCAGCTCGGCGAACTGCGCGATCGTCGGTTCGAGAACCAGACCTATCGCGCCTCCGGCCTCAACCTGCTCGTCGCCGCCATCATCTTGTGGAACACTCGCTATCTCGAAATGGCGCTGGCGGACATCGGCACAGCCGACGAAATCGCACGCCACATCGCGCCATTGGGCTGGGAGCATATCTCGCTGACCGGTGACTATAGCTGGAATGTTGAAGATCAACCCGATCCGGACGCCTTGCGACCGCTGCGCGCCGTCAACTCCCTACTTGCCGCGTGACGTTCGCTATCCGTTCGCCCTTTCCGTGCAGATACGTCACTTTCGTGTAGTCACCCCAACAGATCACGACCAAGCCGGGCAAAGGCTTGTCGTCTTGCGTCCGCACGCGCGACCAAGGCAATGCGCTCTAGGACGGTTGGGATCGGCAGGACGATGCGAGCACCCCGCAGCTGTTCGACCATCGCAGCCATGATGGCGTCGCAGCGGTCGGTGGACGCCGCGACCTCGCTGCCAATAGCAAAGGCTTTCGCACGATCGGCGCGTTCGAAGGCACGAAGGCCCAGCCGCTGTTCGATCGCGGCGCGGTGTTCGCGCAGGGTCGTGTCACGGGTGGCATAATCTGCAAACACCTCTGGCGCGCATTCGATCTGACGAGCGAGGATTGCCAGCATCGCCAAGGGCGGCACCTCGCCGGGTTCGATCGCCCGTCCGGGATACCGGAGGTATCCAAGCTGGACGGCATAGCCGAGGCGGTTGGCGGGACGCCGTCTTCGGAATACCTCTACCAGATCGTCGGGGCCGAGCGTGTATAGCCGCTCCACCATGCCCGGATCAGAAGGCGGGTCGAACAGCGCGGCGCGTTGCGCAAACGACAGAACATGCCCGACCATCTTGACCTCTTTCTCTTTCTAGTCACACAACCGCTGGATGATGACGTTCACACGACATAGACTGAGTGACTGGTTAAGTGACGAGCGGCTGCCAAATTCCGGCTTGCGCGGATTTTGTCACGCAGACGCTCGTTAAAGTGACGGCGCTGATCGGCTATGCGCGGGTGTCGAAGGCGGACGGCAGCCAAGTCATCGACCTCCAGCGCGACGCTTGGCCAAGGCGGGGTCGATCTGGAACATCACCTCTATACTGACGCCGCATCGGGAAAGCGCGACGACCGGCCGGGGCTGGAGGCGTGCATCAAGGCGCTGCGGCATGGCGATACGCTGTTGGTGTGGAAGCTCGACCGGTTGGGGCGCGACCTGCGCCATCTCGTCAACCTGGTCGGCGACTTGACCAAGCGCGATATCGGGCTGAAGGTACTCGCCGGCGAGGGCGCGTCGATTGACACCACCACCGCCAATGGCCGGCTCGTCTTTGCGATCTTCGCAGGGCTTGCCGAGTTCGAGCGCGAGCTGATCGTCGAGCGTACCAAGCCGGGCTGGCCGCTGCGCGTGCGCGCGGTCGTACGGGCGGTCGCCCGTTCAAGATGACGCCCGCCAAGCTGCGTCTCGCCCAGGCCGCGATGGGTAAACCGGAAACCAAGGTCGCCGAGCTGTGCGCCGAACTCGGAATCACCCGCCAGACGCTCTATCGCTTCGTCGGCCCTAAGGGCGAACTGCGCAATGACGGGCAGCGACTGCTCGACCGGCGCAAGCCAAAATGAACCGCCTGTTTCGTCAGGATCGGATGATCGCCTCGAACACGATCCGCGCGACTTTCGCGGGCTGGCACGACCAAGCGATCGCCGCGCTCATGCTGCTTGCAGCGTTAGCGGCCGCCCGCACGTGGTTCGTCGACCGGCCTTGGACGGTTGCGGCATGGGCGGCGCTCGCTGCGGGCACGCTGATCGGCATCGGGGCAGGACGCCTTGTCAGGGCGCGCCTCGCTTTCCATGCCTTCGACGGGTTGCTCGCGGCCGATGCCCTGCACCCGCAGGCACGTCGGCGTTACATGGCGGCATGGCATTGCGTCGGACTGGCGCTGCTGGCCGTGATGACCCTGATCGTGCGCCCTTCGCTGCTGGTCGTCAGCATGCCCGCCTATTTCGCCGGCATGCTGGTTGCCGGACTGACGGGCAACTTCGGGATGCCGAAGCGCCTCGCTGGCACGGCGCGACCGGGATGGACGCTCCGGGCATGGTCGCACCGCCCGATCGCCGGGGTAGCGGCTGCGACGGTCCTGCTCCTGCTGCTATCGCCAGCACGCGCACTGGGCACGAATGCGCTGATGGCGGTGGTCGGCATCGGCACGGTACTGCTCGCGCTGACGTTGACCAGCGTCGATGACGCCGTCGTCCGTTTCATGACGATCGCCGGACACGGATCGCGGCGCATTTTCGTTCACCACGGCAAGGGGATCGCGACCTTCCTTGCCGTGTCGGTGCCGGGATGCTGGATCATACTGGGGCCGGTCGCAGGCGGCATCGCCGCTGCCGCTTGCGTCGCCATACTGTTGCTCCTGACGCTGCGCGTCCTCGCCTATCGGCTGCATACCAAGCGGTTCGCCGATTTCCTCGTCTCCATCCTCACAGGATTGCTCATGCTGGTCGCCTATTCGATGCCGGTGGCCTTGCCCGTCCTCGCGCTCGCGATGCTCTGGCAGCTGCAACGCCGCGGGCGGACGAAGACGTGGCTGCTGGCATGAACCTCGCTGTCGCACTGACAGGCGTAACCGTCGAGCGGAGCGAACAGCGCGTCGTGCAGGACGTCGATCTGACCGTCGCACCCGGATCGTGGTTCGGCCTCATCGGCGCCAACGGATCGGGCAAGACCAGCCTGCTGAGAGCGCTTGCCGGCCGGCTGCCCTTCGCCGGCGGATCATGCCGGATCGGTGGCGAGGAGCTGGTCGACGATCGTGCCGCTCGCGCGCTGCGTTTCGGTTTCTCTCCTCCTGCGGACAAGCTGCCGGATGCCTTGCGTGGACGCGACGTCTCGAACTCGTCGCGGGAGCATCGATAATGTCCGCTCCCGCCTGGGAAACCTGCATGAAGCCTTGGGCCTGGCTCCGCTGCTAGACCGTTGGATCGGCGACTGCTCTGCGGGCATGCGACAGCGGATCGCCATCGCTGCGGCGTTCGCGGGGGGCCACTCCCTCGTGATCCTCGACGAGCCGTTCAACTGGCTCGATCCCGTCGCGATCTTCGACCTGCGCGAGGTTCTGCGCGACATGGTCGATGCCAGCCTGACGCTCATCACCGCCCTCCACGACCTCGGCACGCTGGCCTCGGCGTGCGACGCCGGCCTCATGCTCGCCGATGGCAAGGTCGCACTGGCGCTGGGCGAAGACATGCTGCGGATTGCTGCCCAGAATCCCCAGGCGTTCGAGCGGCAGACGATCGACCGCCTGCGATCCGGATCAGCTACGCCCAACGCTTAGCGTACGCGCAGAAAGAGATTCTGCGATGCCCCCTCTTGGCCTGCCCCCTACAGCCAGCGAATGGCTCGAACAGCGGGGGCGCGAACTGGACTGGCGGCTGAAGAAATTCGCCCAGCGCCTGAAGCGCGACGCTTTGGAGGGTGTGCGATACCGCGACGACCGCCTCCAGATATCCCCCGTTCGCACGATCGCAACGCCCGACGCCGAAGCGCTGGCCGACCGGCTCGATGCGATGATGCCACGCATCCGTATCACCGAACTGCTACATGAGGTGGCGCAGGAAACTGGCTTTCTTTCGGCGTTCACCAACCTGCGCACCGGCGAGCCATGTCCCAATGAAAATGCGCTGCTCGCCACCATCCTCGCCGACGCCACCAATCTCGGCCTGTCGCGCATGGCCGCCGCGAGCCAGGGAGTCACGCGCGATCAACTCCTGTGGACCCATGACGCCTATATCCGCGACGAGAGCTACCGCGCGGCGCTCGCCGTTCTCATCAACGCGCACCACCGCCTGCCATTCTCGCGGGTATGGGGCGACGGCACAACGTCCAGTTCCGATGGTCAGTTCTTCAGGGGCGCGAAGCGCGGCGCATCGGGCGGCGACATCAACGCCCGCTATGGCGTCGATCATGGCTTCAGCTTCTACACCCATGTTTCCGATCAGCGCGGGCCCTACCACGTCAATGTGATCTCGGCCGCCACGCATGAAGCGCCCTATGTCCTCGACGGCCTCACCAGCCATGGCACCGATCTCAGGATCGTCGAGCATTACACCGACACCGGCGGGGCGACCGACCATGTCTTCGCCCTGTGCGCGATGCTGGGATTTCGCTTCTGCCCGCGCCTGCGCGACTTTCCGGACAGGCGGCTTGCGCCGATCGCGCCGGTTTCGGCCTATCCGTCCATCGCCCCGTTGTTGGGCAAGCGTATCCGCACCGACATCATCAATGAACAATGGGACGACGTACTGCGCCTCGTAGGGTCGATCAAGGCTGGCCACGTCGCGCCGTCGGTCATGCTGCGAAAGCTCGCCGCCTACGAACGGCAGAACCAGCTCGACGTCGCACTACAGGAAATCGGGAAGATCGAACGGACTCTGTTCATGCTGGACTGGCTCGAAAATCCCGATCTGCGCCGGCGATGCCATGCCGGCCTCAACAACAGCGAGCAGCGCCATGCCCTGACGCAGGCGATCTACACCTTCCGCCAGGGCCGCATCATCGACCGCAGCCATGAAGCTCAACAATATCGGGCATCCGGCCTCAACCTGGTCATCGCGGCGATCGTCTATTGGAACACGATCTACATGGACGACGCCGCCCAGCATCTGCGATCGGCAGCGGTCCCGGTCCCCGATGATCTGCTTGTCCATACGTCACCGGTTGGCTGGGAGCATATTGCCTTTTCCGGCGATTTCCTTTGGGATCGTGCAGCCGCTTCCGCTGGCCGCAAGGCCCTCAATCTTCCGCCGGACAGCCGCGCCGCCTAAGCGTTCCTCGGTTGTTCTCCCTTAGCGTTGTTTAGCGTACCTTCCACGCTACGCCCTCACCATGACCATCCTGCCGGCGATCACGACGATCGAGCGGCTGTGCGCCGACGCGCTGGTCGCGGCCGAGCGCGGTATCGAGAAGCGCATCGCCACGCGCCTTGATCCTGTCGCCTGCACCCGGCTCGACCGGCTGACGACCGAAATGCTGCCGGGGACGATCAGCCGCTTCATCTGGCTGCGCCGGATTGAACCGGGCAATAATTCCGCCGCGGCGAACCGGCTGCTCGACCGGTTGGAGTTCCTGCGCGCAATGAACCTCGACGCGAGCCTACTCGCCGGCGTCCCGCCACATCGTATCGCCCGGTTGCGCCGGCAGGGAGAGCGCTACTTCGCCGATGGTCTGCGCGACCTGAGTACCGATCGACGCCACGCTATCCTGGCGGTCTGCGGCATCGAATGGGCCGCTGCGACTGCCGATGCGGTGATCGAGACGCATGACCGGATCGTCGGGCGCACCTGGCGCGAGGCAAAACAGTTGCATGACGCACGCGCCGCGGAAACCAGAGGTGGGGTCACTGCGACGCTTAGCCGCTTCACTGCGCTCGGCCAGTCGCTACTCGAAGCGCATGGCGACGGCGCGTCGCTGGAGGATGCGGTCGGGCGTGCAGCGGGATGGGAGCATCTCACCCGCCTCGTCGCTACGGCCAGGACGCTGACTGATACGCTTGGCGACGATCCGCTGGCCCATGTTGATCAGGGCTATCATCGCTTCCGGCGCTATGCCCCGCGCATGCTGCGCTGCCTCGACCTCGAAGCCGCGCCGGTCGCCCGGTCCTTGCTGGACGCGGCGATCGCCATCGCCACCAAGGGCGCACTTCCCGCGATCGACGATTTCCTCGCCCGCGTTCCAAATGGCGGCGTCAGTTGCGGGCGAAGGGCGACGATGATGCGCGTCTCCGGGAAGTGGCGGTCATGTTCTACCTGCGCGACGCGCTGCGCTCGGGCGACATTTGGCTCGACCGCTCGCATCGTTACGGCGACCTCCGCGACGTCCTCGTGCCGATGGCGGTCGCGCGCGCCGCGAAGCTGGCGATTCCGGCCGACCCGCATGTCTGGCTCGCCGACCGCAAGGCGCGACTTACCGATGGGCTCGCCCGGCTCGGTCGCGCCGCGCGCAACGGCACGATCCCGAAAGGCAGCATCGAGGGCGGCACGTTGCGCATCGATCGCCTGACCGCCGATGCGCCGGACGGAATCGATGACCTGGTGCTCGACCTGTATCGTCGCCTGCCGCCCGTCCGCATCACCGACCTGCTGCTCGAAGTGGACGCCGCACTCGGGTTTACAGACGCCTTCACCCATCTGCGCACCGGCGTACCGTGTGGCGACCGGATCGGCCTGCTCAACGTCCTGCTCGCCGAGGGGCTGAACCTGGGACTGCGCAAGATGGCCGAGGCGTGCAACACCCACGATTACTGGCAACTCTCCCGCCTCGCGCACTGGCACATCGAAAGCGAAGCGATCGAGCAGGCGCTGGCCAACGTGGTCGCCGCGCAAGGAGCGCTGCCGATGGCGCGGGTCTGGGGGATGGGCACCACCGCATCGGCCGATGGCCAGTTCTACCCGGCCGCGCGGCAGGGCAAGGCGATGAACACGGTCACGCCCGCTACGGCAATGATCCCGGTATCAAGGCCTATACCCACGTCACGACCGCTTCGCGCCGTTCGCGTCGCGGACCATCCCCGCGACCGTCAGCGAAGCACCGTATCTGCTGGACGGGCTGACGATGAACGAGGCCGGGCGTCGGATCGAGGAGCAGTACGCCGACACCGGCGGGTTCACCGACCATCTGTTCGGGATCAGCGCCATGCTCGGCTACCGCCTGGTGCTGCGCATCCGCGACCTGCCGTCCAAACGGCTCTACGTGTTCGATCCCGTCGCCACACCAAGCGAGCTACGGCCGCTGGTGGGCGGGAAGGCGCGCGACGCGCTGATCGTATCCAACTGGCCCGACCTGTTCCGCTGCGCGGCCACCATGAGCGCGGGGCAGGTCGCGCCGAGCCGCATCCTGCGCAAGCTCGCCGCCTATCCGCGCCAGAACGATTTGGCGGCCGCATTGCGCGAGGTCGGCCGGATTGAGCGGACGCTGTTCATCATCGAATGGATCCTCGATGCCGGCATGCAGCGCCGTACGCAGGTCGGCCTCAACAAGGGCGAAGCGCACCATGCATTGAAGAACGCCCTGCGCATCGGCCGCCAGGGCGAGATCCGCGACCGCACCACCGAGGGCCAGCACTACCGGATCGCGGGACTTAACCTGCTCACCGCCATCATCGTCTACTGGAATACGCTGCATCTCGGCCATGCCGTCGAAGCCCGACGCCGAGAAGGGCTCGATACGCCCGATCACCTTCTCGCCCATATCTCACCGCTCGGATGGGCGCATATCCTCCTCACTGGCGAATACCTCTGGCCCAAGGACGCCAGCGCTTAGGGTGTCATTTCGACCCCAGTCGGAATCGCCCGTCATAGCGCTTCTTGCCACTGACTCGTGGTTGTTGCACCATCAATCGCTGAGACCAAACATCTAACTCACATTATGGCGGAGCCAGGAAGCGCACGATAAATAGTTTTGCCGGAGAATGACAAATGCCGCATTTCTATATGAACGTGTACAATAATGTTGTCGCTATTGATGAAGAGGGCATCGAGCGCGCTGATCTTGAAACCGTTATGTCTGAAGCCGTTCGGGGCGCGCGTGCGTTGATCGCGGAGCATATTCAGAATGGCAAGACAGTCCATACTAGCCACCGGATTGAGATTGCCGATGATGCAGGTAAGGTGCTGCATACGGTTCGTTTTGGAGATATCGTTGATATTAGACCCTAAGATGATCTTTCCGAACCGATTTGTTCGCGTTAGCCCGTTGGCATGGTCCAGGACTGACATTTGAAATCTGAATGGTGATGCGTCGTAGTTTAGCTCTTCATTCCTCCGCGAGATTATCGGTATCTGCTCACCCCCTATGCGGCGAGGGTCGGCGCACGACGCTGTGAGATGACGTCTACGATCGCTTGGAGGGCGGTCTTGCCGTGTAGCTTTGCTGTGGCGATCACGGAGACTGTGGCAGCGTAGAACTGCGAGCCCCAGGTCGAGCGGAAGCAACCGGTTACCTTGCGGAAGATCACCGACATGCGCAGCGCGCGTTCCGAGCCGTTGTTGGTGTAGGGCACGTCGCGCCGGGTCATGAACACGAACAGGTCGGTGCGGCACCTCTTGATCGCGCGCATGAGCTTTTGCCCCTGCTTGTGCGGTACTGCGAGCTTCATCAGGCCGGTCAGTTGTCGCTCCAGCCGGGCGAGATACTGGGCAAGCGTTGTATTCTTGAGCCGGTCTCGTCGTTTGCCGATGTTGCAGGCCCGCTTGAGCAAAGCCTTGAAGCCCGGTGCGAACATCATGTCGCCGCTGTCGATGGCATATTGTGCGTCGCGTAGCAGGTGCGCCAGGCAGACCTGGCGCTGCTCGCCATGGCCGTTCTGCGCACCGTAGCGGTCCGCTACCCAGACCTTGGGCCTGGCCCCGCCCAGGAAGTCGGTGATGATCCGCGCGGCGCGGGTGTCGGCGATGATGTGATAGATCGCGGTAGTGGTGTGCATGACCCACTGCCAGTGCTTGCGCCCGCAGACCCGTGCCGACGTCTCGTCGGAAGCGATCACCTCGGCCCGGCGGACTTCCTCGCCGATCTCCTCGACCGCCTCCAGCATCGGCTTGAGCGCGCGCTGGAGGATATTGGCGACCGCACCTTCGCTGATGTCGAGACCGAAGACCGTCTTCATGATCTCCTTGAGACGCTCGAAGCTGATCGCTTGCGTGACGTGGAGATGGATCAGCAGTGCCTGGATGCCGGGGCCAAAGGGTGAGCCCGGCTCCATCCCTTCGGGTACAGGTGCAGTGAAGGTGGCCTCGCAACACGGGCATACTCCGCTATGCAGATGGACGCGCGTCGTCACCGGCTTGATCGGCGGGATCTCGATATGATCATAGGCATGAACCTTGCGCTGGTCGTCCTGGCTCAACGCCGCGGCGCAGTTCGGGCACTGCGTGGCAAGGGCCTCGACCACCTGGTCGGGATCGGCAGCCAGCGCGCGGGTGACACCGGGGCGACCCTTGCGGTCTTTGCGCTGGCGCTCGGGCAGGTTTGGCTTTTGTCCGGCGCTCGGCGGTATCGAGGAATTGTCCGGCGTCTTCGGCGGCTTGCCCAGCTTGTCCTCCAGCTCGGCCACACGCCTCTCAAGGCGCGTGATGGATGCCGCCTGAGTCTCTACCAGGGCGCTTAACTCCGCAATTCGCGCGGCCTGAAGCGAAATAACTTCCGCCTGCGCCAGCACCAGCGCGACCAGCTCATCATGCGAAAGCGCTCGGACGGCTTCGACGTTCATGAGGATTCTGAATCAGCAAGCGCGCAACGGCGCAAGCAAAATCCGGCAGCCCCACCCAACCTCGGACTATGCAGCCCGTGTCACGCCGCCTGTGTTACCGCCGCAAGGGGGTGAGCAGATACGATTATCGAGTGCGCCTAGCTTTGCGCGCACAACACGTTCGAGCTCGTCAGACCGATAGGGCTTGGGTAAGAAAACTCCGCCATCGGGAATGATTTCGTTGCCGAGCCACTGCCCTCCCGATGTCACGATCAGTGCAGTATTGGGCCATTTCTCGTGAGCAAGCGCCGCCAAGGCCAAGCCGTTCATCGTGCCGGGCATGTCGATGTCGGTGAAGAGGAGGTTGATACCGGGATGGGCCGCGAGAAAATGCAACGCATCGTCGGCGCACGCCGCTTCATAAACCACGAACCCTATGTCCAAAAAGATATCGGTGGCCATCATCCTGATAAAAAGCTCGTCTTCGACGATCAGGACGACCGGTGGATGGTGAGACGGCTCCATCGCGGATCAACGGTAGGTAGCGTGTCACGTTCCCAAACTTGTCGCGATCCCAAGCGTCAGCGGCCAGCGAATTCCAACTCCAACATCGTGCCGTTCGACCCGGACCACGTTGCTTTCGAGCCCACCTGGCGCGCCAATCCCTCGATCAGCTTCATTCCCGTGCCCGAACCTGGTTGGAAAGTGCGCGGCTTAGCAGGCAGACCTTTCCCATCGTCCGATAGAGTAACCCGTAATCCGCCGTCGGCCCGTGTCTTCACACGAACGGCGATCTCGCCGCCCTTGCCATCGAATGCGTATTTCAAACTGTTGAGACTGTTGAAAAACTCGGCGAGCCGGCAGCGCAGCCACGTCGCGCGTAATATGATTGCTTACGGATAGCGGCTTTACACCAGGAGTTGCGATGGTTGACGCGATACGAGAAGAATATTGCTCGGACCAACGCCCCTTCCAAGCCGAAGCGACTTTTTCAACAGCCTCTGTTGGTTGTGAACTCGTTCAATATCAGGCCGAGCGGTGCTGCGACTTCGGGGGCAAGCTCCACGTCATCGACATCGATATTCAGGCGGACAGCACCCGACTGCGTATCGTACAGGCTTGCCAGACTTTCGACCAGAATCGTCAGGTAAGGCCGCAGCGGTAAGCGGTCGACGGTGCCAGCGGCGTAAAGCTGCTCATGAACGAGCCGAAGCGTCTCGATACGCTCCGCGACCGCCTGTAGCTCGTGGCGCGCCTCCTCTGATTCTGTCGCCCGCGACCGCATCCAGACGATACCGGTGATGACGCCGATGTTGTTCTTGATCCGATGCTGTAACTCTTTCAGCAATCCCTCGTTTTTCGTGAGTGCGGCTCTTAGGTCATGGACCTTGTGCAGCCGATCGATCACCGGTCCCAGGATCGAAGCATAGGTACGGAGGAACTCGGTATCCTGTTCATCAAACTCGCGAGGCTCGCGATTGTCGACCTGAAGCAAGCCGTAAGCGGGGCCTGGACCGGGTGTGAAAATAGGCACGTTTACGATCGCCTTAACGCCGTGCTCGATCAAAAAATCGGGAAACACAAACCGCTTTTCTTTGGCGATGTCGGGGGTAATCACCGGCTCCCCGACCTCGATCGCACAGGTTTCCGACGATCGTTCCTGCATAGGCAACCGGACTACGCCGACGATGCCGTCGTTCCAACCGACGCCCGCGCGAACAAACAGCTCTTGGGCTTCGGGTTCGACCTCCATTATTTTGGCTAGGTCGGCCCCAAGTGCGTCGGCGACCAGCCGACAGGCCTCGGTCAAAATTTCGTGCAGGTCTTCACTGCGCAAGGCAAGCTCGCCGAACCTGGCAAGAACGCGTTGACGTTCGATCATCTGCTCGTGACTTAACATCGGCTGCGACTACCCCCTGTGCCTCCTTCGGATATAGGCTCTGTGACGTTGGCGTCGAGCCTGTCAGAGTTTCGAGCGGCGAAGGCTTTTGAAATCCTCAGGACGTCGCAAACAGATTTTGGATATTTTGCCGTACCGTCCGCTTCGGCGAGTTCGGTCCTGATAAGCCACCTAGAGCATAATCCCAAATCAGGGACAGACTTCGCGCGAACAAGCCGCGGCAGAATTTTACATCCGGTCACTCAAAACAATTAAAACTTTGGCGTTTCCGGATAATGGGCAAGGCGCTCGTAAAAAATTTATGATCTATGTTATGCTCGTGACGCAGCTAAATCTTATCCATGGTCGAGAGCATCTGGAAAGCTCCCGCCTGCCTACAGGGGGACTAATGAGCTGCCCCCTTCTGAGTGGTCCATCGACTATGAGAGTCTGGATCAAAGAAGGGACGACGAATGCCTGCCAAGAAGCACAAGCCCGAGGAGATCATCGGGAAGCTGCGTGAAGTTGAAATCGTGCTGGGCCAGGGTGGGACGACCGCCGAGGCCTGCCGGCGGATCGCGGTCAGCGAGCAGACCTACTACCGCTGGCGCAAGGAATATGGTGGTCTGAAGACAGATCAGGCTCGACGGATGAAAGATCTGGAGAAGGAGAACCTGCGGCTGCGGCGTGCGATCTCCGATCTGACGCTGGACAAGCTGATCCTGCAGGAGGCGGCACGGGGAAACTTCTGAGCCCCGCGCGGCGCCGACGCTGCATTGACCAGGTAAAAGAGGTGCTGGACGTATCCGAGCGGCGGGTGTGCCGCGTACTCGGTCAGCACCGGTCGACGCAGCGTAAAGTGCCGTGCGGGGCAGATGACGAACAAGCGCTGACCGAGGACATCATCGTGCTGGCCGGGAAATATGGGCGCTACGGTTATCGTCGGGTGACCGCGCTGTTGCATGCGGCTGGGTGGTCGGTGAACCACATGGCGTAATGGGGAGCGGTGCTTCCTAAGATAGCCTGTCGTCCCCTGAAGGAGGACGGAAGATGACCTGTTATGTTGGCCTAGACGTGTCGATGAAGGAAACCGCGATCTGCGTCGTGGACGAAACGGGCGATCGCATATGGGACGGTAAGTCGCGAACGGATCCGGATGCCATTGCGGCCGTGCTGGAGCGGAGGGCAGCCGGAGCGTGAAAATCGGTATCGAGACAGGCCCGATGACGGTGTGGCTGTGGCATGCGTTGAACGAGCGGGAGCTGCCGGTCGTGTGCCTTCATGCCAGGCATGCTGCGGCAGCGCTGAAGCTGCAGATGAACAAGACGGACCGCAACGACGCTTTCGGGCTGGCAAGGCTGGTCCGCTCGGGCTGGTACCGGCCGGTCGCTGTTCGCTCGATGGAGACGCACCGTTTGCGTGCGCTTCTGATTACCCGAGACCAGCTGGTCGGCATGAGCACCGCTCTTATCAACAAGATACGCGGCCTGGCGAAGACGTTCGGCATTCTGGTCGGACCTGGCAAGGGTGGCACCTTCGAGCGTCAGGTCCGGGCGACGTTGCCGGACGATCCGGTCGTCGCTGCTCTGTTCGAGAGCCTGCTGGCGATGCTGGGAACGTTGCGGGAGCGACAGCATGCCATTGCCAAACAGCTCGGCCGGGTTGCCCGGCAGAGTGGCGCCTGCCGCTTGATGATGACGATGCCCGGTGTCGGTCCGCTGACGGCCGTCAGCTTCATGACCACCATCGAGGATCCTCACCGGTTCCGACGCTCGCAGGATGTCGGCGCCTATCTTGGTCTTACCCCGCGTCGCTACCAGTCGGGCGAGGTCGACATCAACGGCCGCATTTCCAAGTGCGGAGATCGCCTCACCCGCAAACTGCTGTTCGAAGCGGCTAATGTCATGCTGTCACGGACCTCGCAGGCGTGGCGTTGAAGGACTGGGGTGCCGCCGTCGGCCGGAGATCAGGCTTTTGGAAGGCGCGCGTTGCACTGGCCCGCAAGCTGGCAGTGATACTGCACCGGATGTGGATTGACGGGCGGGGCTTTGAGCCGAAGATAACTGCAATGGCCTGATATCAGCTTTCCGAGCTGCTGCCCCGCCAGGGTGCGGCCACGGCCATCTCGTGACCCGCTTCGTGACCATCTGGAACACGGGAACCACATCGAGAGGCCGGCGATCTGGCGCCATGCTGAGGCTGGACCCGTCCTGACCTCGAAGACGACAACGATGCGCAAAGCAGATCGACTACGAGCACCTTGGCAAACAGCTTGACCAATTAGACGACAAGCGTGTCGAACGCATCTGGCGTCGTGAGGGGCTGAAGGTGCCACAGAAGCAACCTAAACGTGGCCGACTGTGGTTGAACGACGGCTCATGCATCCGGCTGCGGCCGGAGTATCCGGGGCATGTCTGGGCATACGACTTTGTCGAAGCGCGAACACACGACGGGCGCAAGTTCCGGATCCTCACGATCATCGACGAGGCCAGCAGGGAATGCCTGGCGCTGATCGTCGCACGTCAGTTGAAACACGAGGACGTGCTGGCGGCGCTTGCCGAGCTGTTCATCGCGCGAGGTCCGCCAGCGCATATAAGGTCGGACAACGTCCTATGTTGGGAAGCAGCGGCGGGTTTCAGCCAGCAGATATCCATGCGCCGACAACCATCGGCGCGGCATGCATTCTGAGCCAGATGGCTCCCACCGTCAACGGGATCGCTCCCTGCCATAGCAAACACAGGATCCAGCGGCGCCGAGGCGGCCGTGGTCCTCACCATCCTTAAGACGAGATACGCACCCAGGTGGAAGGCCCGAACATTATCTACAGGGTCGCTCTCGCGCCCTCACGGCACATCAGAGAGGGGTCCTTCCACCTGGCATCCGACCGTTCGAGGAACGGCCGGGTACTCTGTCCCCCGTCTTGATGACGGCGTGAGCCACGCGCGCCATCTTGGCGGTGAGCGCCGTCATCGCCTTGCGGCGACGGTCGGCATCGTCCGCGTGCCCGGCGACATATCGTCCGAGCTTATCGCGGAAGCTATTGTCGCGCTGACGCGCGGCAACTTGAGCAGCCATCCAGAAAGTCCGGCGCAATCGTGCGTTGCCGTACTTGGACAGCTTTGTCCGGCCACGGAACGTGCCTGACTGACACGTCGCGAGATCGAGGCCGCAGAATTTCAGAAATTGGCGATGATGATTGAACCGGCGCAGATCACCGGCTTCCGCCAGGATGGTCAGCGCGTTGATCGGGCCGATGCCGGGAATCTTGCGCAGCAGCTGGTAATCGACATGCTCGGCCAGCCTGGCATGGGCAAGCCGCTCTATCTCGTCACGCTGCTGGATGAGACTGCGCCCCTGCGCAATGACCATACGGAACATGGTGATTGCTGCCGAATCCTCCGGGACTGGCAGAGCCACCGAAGCGCAGGCCGTTTTCGTATAT
Source organism: Sphingomonas sp. Ant20 (assembly GCF_000783375.1). Taxonomy (NCBI): domain Bacteria; kingdom Pseudomonadati; phylum Pseudomonadota; class Alphaproteobacteria; order Sphingomonadales; family Sphingomonadaceae; genus Sphingomonas; species Sphingomonas sp. Ant20. The sequence goes on along the minus strand of NZ_JRVI01000299.1, from coordinate 69,488 downwards.
GTCATTGATAAGACGCGCTTTGGAAACCTTGCGGCCGATGAGAGGCCAGGCCACGGCCGAGAATGTCTCGGCGTCGAGCGCGGTGATGCTGGCAGGAGTGGGGAACCGCTCGATGAGCGCAAAAAACCAGTCGGATCTGCTGTTGCCGGCGAAGCGGGCGATCTCAGGGAAGTAGAGCGGCAAATAGTGGGTGAGGATCCGATGCCAGGTTTGCGTCTTGGCCTTGGAGATCGTTTCGTGGGTCTTCGACAGTTCCTGCAGGTCGTTGATCCCGGCCGCCAGCGGATCGACATAACGCTGCGTCGCCCCGATCCGCAGCATGTGCAGGATGACCTGCGCGTCCTTGGGGTCGTTCTTGTCCCAGCCATTGTGCAGCGCCTCGCGCGTCTGGCGAGCGCGACCGACGAGATGAGGCGCAGCTCGAACCCTGCCGTCAGCAGCCGATGTGCCAGCGTGCGATGGTAATTACCCGTCGCCTCGAACCCGACGACGATGGGACGGCCGATGGCAGCGAGCTGTTCGGCGAAGTCGTCATAGTCCTTCTTGGTTGCCATGACGGACAGCCGCCGGCGCCGGCCGCCTTCCGGTCGCTCGATCAGGACTTCCTGCCGGTTCTTGGACATGTCGATGGCTACCAGCACGGCGCCAGCAGGCGTAGGGGTGAGCTTGGTCATGGTCGGTCGGCCTCCAAAGTGTTGTCTCGACAACTTCACTTTAGACACCCGCTGGCCGGCCATGGCTTGCCCTGATGAACCCTGCGGCCGCTACGCGGCCTTGTCTCCATCAGGGCCATAGCGGCTCCCGAACCGGCGCTTCCCAATGTGCTACGGAACCGAGTTCACCAGTCGGGCGATCCTGGAATGGGCTGGCAAGAACAAGGTCGAGTGGCATTACATCGATCCGGGCAAGCCCCAGCAGAATGGGTTCATCGAGTCCTTCAACGGATCGCTGCGCGATGAACTGCTCAACGAGGAGTTGTTCGACAGCCTGGCCGATGCCCGCCGGAAGCTGGCCATCTGGCGCTATGATTACAACAATGTCCGGCCCCACTCGTCGTTGGGAAATCGAACGCCTGCACAAGCGCGTCGGGCGTTCGAGCAGGACGAGAGCATCACGCCCGACGCGCTTGTGCAGGCGCAGGGGCCATCGTATTTAACCGCAAGACTCTCGTTATGATCGAGGGACTGACGGGGGGCAGGTCAGCTGGCGTTATGGTTGACGACTAAAAGCCTGCCTTATAATCCGAGGTTAGCGCTACGACGCGTCCTTCGCCTGATGTATGAGGCAACCATCTAGGGCTCGGATGATGCGATGGGGGCTTCCCAGCGCTCGGCGTGTACATCGGCGCCCAAGCGGAACCCGCCGAACTTTTAGCAAAGCAATGCAATAAAGCCGAAGATGCGGGGCGCAAGGGTCCGATCGGCGCCACCAGTATCCAACTGATATCTTTTTATTTTGCAGTCGTCACAAATATCAAGCCGAATCGCAGGCAGAGTCCCAACTCGACGCCGATCCACAGTCCACGTCGGCATGTACTCTCGACAGCCCCCTCCCCCGCTCCGCTACAAATTGTGACATTGATCAATATAGTAACGGTATTTTTGGGTATACCCTCAGCGTTCCTACGCTGGCCGGTCCGATTTGCGCCGAAAACAAACGTCTAAAAAATTTGGCTCTAATTGCCCGTCGGTCTGCCTGGAGCCCTAGCCAAGAAAGACCATACGGCACCCTATCAAACTGCACCGCAGCAGCTCCATGGGTGCGTCACATAAAGCGGACCCACATATACGCTCTCATGACTGCCATCTGAGACGCTGGCCGAGTTTACTCCTCCGCTGACGTCAACGCCAGCGACTGTTTGAACCTTGGCGGGTGTGCCGCGGACTCCTGATCGACGACGATTGATCAAGCTCTCATCCGCGGATTGGTCACCGCACTACCCGTATCCGTCGCTGGGCCTATCCTCCGTCTAAGCTCGGGCATCGGACGAACCTGCCCCACCGTACACCGTGGATTGCCCATCACAGTCGGGTGCCCGCGGCACGCCGGCCAAGGCTATGCAGCTGGTGAGCTGGCGCCTCCTCTTACTGTCGCCACAGGCGAAATCAGTTTGCCATCGCAGGTGCCATCCGGCGTGCGATATCCCAAGCATAGCCGACCAATTCGCGCGCGATCGCGGTTGTCACCTTCGGCTGCGGCTTGCCGGTCGCCGACAAGCGACGGAAACGCTGACACAGTCGCACCTGCGCTTTCCAGCCGATCGCTTGAACGTCCTCAGGCAGATCCGCGACGCGTTCACGGTAGCGCCGCTCCTCGCGCGCCGGCAGCCGGTACGACCAGCCCGCTTCCACGAGCGTGGTGCGTGCCTGCGCGTTCCCAGCTCGGGTGATACGGCCGCGATGCGCGCGCGCGCCACTGGAATGCTCGGACGGCACGAGGCCGACATACGCCATCAGCTGCTTGGGATTATCAAAGCGAGTGAGGTCGCCGATTTCAGCCACCAGCGTGGCAGCGCTGACCAGCTGGATGCCACGCAGGGCTTGAAGTCCGCGCACCAACGGCGCGAAATGCCACGACGCTACCGCCTCGCCGAGCGCGGACTCGAGGCGGACGACGCGGGCCTGTGCCTCCAGCACCCGCTTCTGAAGCTCCTCAAATGCCAGCTGCTGATGCGGATAATCAAAGCGCTGTTCGGATAGCCATCGCCAATACATCTTCGTCCATGCAGACCGTCCTTCGAAACGACGATCGTGCCGAAGGAGGAAGCTGCGAACAGTCTGTTTGGCTGCGGTCGCATCTTCCTGCGCACTACGCCGGGCGCGGATTAGGTCGCGCACCGCCTCATGTGCCTCATCCGGCACCCAGATTGCCGTCAGTTCCCCAGCCCGCAACAGCCGCGCCAACGTCATCGCATCTCGCCGGTCCGTCTTCACATGGTCGCCGGGCCGTCTCGGCATCATCGACGGTGCGATCACGATGCACGGCTGTCCGAGCTTGATCAGCAACCGTTGCAACCCGTAGCCGCAAGGCCCAGCCTCGTAGCAGAAGCTCAGCGTAACGCCTGGTGCTGCCAGTCGCTTGACCAACTTTCTAACCTCATCATCATCGTTGGCTATGGTGCCGAAAAAGCGGACCTCGCCCCCGCGTTCGCCCTCGGCAACCGCGACCGCGATGGTCGCCTTATGCACATCCAGCCCGACATACTTCGTCATATCCGTCATGACTCGCCTCCGTTGCTGACAACTCCATCGCCAACATCTCAGAGCCGCAAAGGCTTCCAGCAGTCATCGGGTCTAATGCCTCGTCAGCGCGTCGTTGAGCGTCGCGATTGGGATTGAGCTGCCCCCTTCTGAGCGGTCCAACGACTATGAGAGTCTGGATCAAGGAAGGGACGACGACTGCCTGCGAAAAAGCATAAGCCGGAAGAGATCATCGGGAAGCTGCGTGAAGTTGAAATCGTCCTGGGCCAGGGCGGGACGACCGCCGAGGCGTGTCGGCGGATCGCGGTCAGCGAGCAAACCTATTACCGCTGGCGCAAGGAATATGGTGGCCTGAAGACGGATCAGGCTCGTCGGATGAAGGATTTGGAGAAGGAGAACCTGCGGCTGCGGCGTGCGATCTCCGACCTGACACTGGACAAGCTGATCCTGCAGGAGGCGGCACGGGGGAAACTTCTAAGCCCCGCGCGGCGCCGACGCTGCATTGACCAAGTGAAAGAGGTGCTGGACGTATCCGAGCGACGGGTGTGTCGCGTGCTCGGGCAGCATCGGTCGACGCAGCGCAAAGTGCCGTGTGGGGCAGATGACGAACAGGCACTGACTGAGGACATCGTTGCGCTGGCCGGGCAGTATGGACGCTACGGTTACCGCCGGGTGACCGCACTGCTGCATGCCGCGGGGTGGTCGGTGAATCATAAGCGTGTCGAACGCATCTGGCGGCGTGAGGGGCTGAAGGTGCCACAGAAGCAACCCAAGCGTGGCCGGCTGTGGTTGAACGACGGCTCGTGCATCCGGCTGCGGCCGGAGTATCCGGGGCATGTCTGGGCATACGACTTTGTCGAAGCGCGAACGCACGACGGGCGCAAGTTCCGGATCCTCACGATCATCGACGAGGCCAGCAGGGAATGCCTGGCGCTGATCGTCGCACGTCAGTTGAAACACGAAGACGTGCTGGCGGCGCTTGCCGAGCTGTTCATCGCCCGGGGGCCGCCCGCGCATATCAGGTCGGACAATGGCAGCGAGTTCATCGCTACCGCGGTCCAGAAATGGCTCGGCCAGATCGGCGTGAAGACGCTGTACATCGCGCCGGGCTCGCCATGGGAAAACGGCTATAACGAGAGCTTCAACGGTTCGCTTCGCGACGAGCTGCTCAACGGCGAGATCTTCTACAGCCTCGCCGAGGCAAGGGTGCTGATCGAGGCGTGGCGGCGTCACTATAACACTGTCCGACCACACAGCAGCCTGGGCTATCGACCTCCAGCGCCAGCAGCAGCGACCCCGCCATTGCCAGCCTTCGGTTCCGCTTCGCTCCACCTACGCCCGGCAATGGCGGCGGAGGCGACAATGCACTAACTATCTACCCGGACCACCCGGTGGGGGCTGCTCAGGATCGAGTTTCGGGAATGTCCGAGTTGGCCAGGAAAGCGGCCCGTCCGCTATTGGAACGGTAGATGGCTTTAGCGGACGTGGTCTGACGCTACGGTCTTTCCCAAAAAACGATCGAATTTCGGGAATGTCTGGGTTGGAGAGGAAAGCGGACGGGCTGCTTTCGGGCCCGCACTTCGAGAAACCTGCCATCGAATGCGTTTGCCGAGAGAGTTAACTTCTGGAAACAATATGTTTCCAGAATTTTTCCAGGCGGCGTGGGCTATTTTGGAAGGTGCAGCATTCTACAGCTATGCATAAGTCGATCACTCGTGACCGCCGTAAAATTATCGCCTTTCTGTTCCTCGGCGAGCTGCTGCTCATTCCGCACCTTCATCCAATTGTTGAGGCAATCGCACAAGAAGCTCGTGACGTGCGCGTCGACATATGGACAGCCACCTCAACTCACGAACGCCTGATTGAAGGTTGGTTGAGTGAGTTGAGCATCAACAATCCCAATGTTCGCATCCGTCGCGTACCCGGTTTTCGGATGCTTCCTGACCTTCCTCTCGGCAACGTCCCCGAGTTACCGCCCAAGTCCCTTACGCTTCTTCGCCTCATGCCTCACCTGATAACGGCTTCGGCGGTAGTATGTGCGGAACAGACAAGCCTGTGGATCCCCACTCTGCTTCCGTTTTTTCGAGATCGTTTCGTCAAGACGTCTCACGGCGTTGGCTCGATGAGCGCACGTGATGACCGTCGTCGCCGTGCTGCGCGTCTTTTACTGGTTCCTAGCGAAATAGAGAAACAAACTTACACAGCTCGCGGCATACCTGATGAAAAGCTGATCGTTACTGGCTATGTCAAATCTGCCTTTCGAGCCCGTGAAAGTGGAGGGCCCGTCTTCGTGTCGTCAAAGCCAGTCGTCGTGTACGCTCCCCATTGGCAGCAGCATAGGTCGTCTTGGTGGAGTTGGGGCCGCGAGCTTGTAGCGCTGCTTGCTGCGCAGGATCGCTACAACGTCATCCTGGCGCCACACCAGCGCCTCGTTGAAAAGGACCCGGATGTTCGCCAAGTCTTAGCCTCCGTTGGTGATCTGCCCCATGTTCATGTCGATCTCGACAGCTTCGCGATGGTCGACGGCAGCTACATGGCTGCGGCCGATATTTACCTCGGGGACACGTCCAGTCAGGTGATGGAGTTTCTGCTCCGTCCCCGCCCGTGCGTTTTCCTCAATCCTGACAATATTGATTGGCGTGCGACCGACGATCACGATTTTTGGACACAGGGCCAAGTTGTTGACGGCTTCGGCGATATTTTGCCGGCGCTGGACCGTGCTTTTAAGCTACAGCCATCTTTCGAGCTCGGTCAGCGGCGCTACATAGCTGAAACGGTCGGCGAAACGGGACCGGCAACCGCCCTTCGCGCCGCTCAAGCGGTCTTAGCACTTGCAGCTTAGGCTGATGCAAACTTTCGATTTTCGCATCAGCGATAGTGGCGATGAACGAATGTCCGCTTTCGAGTCTCCGACCTGCCGCTTGGAATGGCCGGGTGTGGGCGAATGCAGACTGGCCGCTTCGGGTTGTTGCCGATCGGCCGCGCGAGCGTCGCTACCCGGGCGGGAGCGGAATGGCCGGGATTAGTGGTGGGTTCAACGGGTCGCCGCAACACGCTCGGCGAACATTTCAGCCGGTGTCTGATACATCAAGGTCTTTCTGGGGCGCTCGTTGAGCTGGCGAGCGATGGCGCTGAGTTTGGCCTGGCTGTGGAGCGACAGATCCGTTCCCTTGGGCAGATATTGGCGCAGCAGGCGATTGGTGTTCTCGTTGGTACCGCGCTGCCACGGGCTTTGCGGATCGCAAAAATAGACGTCGACCTCGGTCGCCAGGGTGAAGCGCTTGTGATCGGCAAGTTCCTTGCCGCGATCCCAGGTCAGCGACTGATAGAGCTCGCGAGGCAGTTTGCGCGCCTGCTTGATCAGGGCCGAGACGACGCTGGCGGTCTCCTTGTTCGCCACCTTGGCCAGGATCACATAGCGTGACTGGCGTTCGACCAGCGTCACGATATGGCTGTTTCGCGTGCCCGAGATGAGATCGCCCTCCCAATGTCCGGGCACGGCGCGGTCCTCGACTGACGCCGGCCGTTCGCTGATCGATATCGCATCTTTGATCTGGCCAAGCCCGTCACGCTTCAGGCTGGCGTGGCGCGAGCGGCGGATCGTGCGCTTCGCCCGGAGATGCTCGAGCAGCTCCTTCTTCAGGACGCCACGCGCCTGGATGAACAGGCTTTTGTAGATCGTCTCGTGTGACACGCGGTGCTGCTCTTCGTCCGGAAAGCTGCGCTTGAGCCAGCCAGCGATCTGCTCGGGCGACCAGCTGCGGCGCAGCTTGCGTGATACTGTTCGGCGTAAGTCGGGATGGCAAGCCAGCTTGCACGGCTTGGGGCGCAGCGCGCGATCCCACGCTGCCTGATCCGAGACGGTCCCGCGATACCGATCCCGACCGCCACCCCGGCCGACCTCGCGGCTGATCGTCGAAGGCGCCCGACCAAGCTGGGCTGCGATCGCTCTGAGCGAGCGGCCGACGATAAGACCTCTCGATATCTCCTCGCGCTCGCTCAGGCTGAGGGATCGGCCCGACCGCCTGCGCTCCGCCGGACGAATGCCGCCAGACGGCGACAGCACCGAGAAAATCGACGACGACTGCCGATCAAACCGCCGGCCGATCGAACTCATCGACTCCCCGCGCTGCCACCGGTCCCAAATCTCGGATCGCTGTGCCGCCGAGTAATAAATCCGCTGACGCTGCTTCATCCCCACACTCCTTCTCCTCAAAGAATGAAGTGTTGCGACCACCCGTTGAACCCACCTGTGTTTTCGGACAGGTCGCCACGATTAATCCGCTATGGCCGGTGCCAGTTACTCTCAGATGTTGCTAATTAGTCGAGCGGCGCGTGATCTTGTTGATAGCTAGACACCACCGGCGTGGCGATCGACACAAGCGCTTTAGCTCCAAATAGACGCACCGCCCGGTGGCCACCGTCAGTTCGGAGGTAACCGACCTCATTGCACGAAGCTACCTGCGGAGCATTAACCGCGCGCTGACGAATATCCTGTTAGGGCACAACCCGACGGGGTGCGGCATGCTTTTAATCGGTGACGTTACGAGAAAAGAACGTAATTCAGGGATAGATTTGTTCAGGGGGCTGCTTGTCCTCGCCGTCATTCTCGGACACTTTTTCGAACTGACGCAACGGGAGAGTTTTCTGACCTGGGTCGGTGCAGGACTTCGCATGCCTCTTTTCATTGGTCTTACCGGCTATTTATTCAATTTCGAACGCGCACGGACGACCCCGCTGTTGCATCTGCTACGCAAATATTACCGCCGTCTCATTCTGCCTTGGTTGGTAGCATGCGTCGTGTACCTGACAAGCACCGAACAATTTGGCATTTTCACCCCGCTCTTAATCTTTGTTCAGCCCCCGTTTCATCTCTGGTTCGTACCGGTGATGATGGCGTTCATTGTCGCCGCAACCATCACCCGGCGCACTCCGCTTGTCATGTTGGGCATCGCCACCTCGATCAGCATCTTGGCAATGTATATGTTCGGGGTCGGTCATTCGGTTGCGCAGATGCCGCCCTGGATGCCGGACCGCCGATTCTTCATCTACCCAATCTATTTTTTTACGGATCATGGGTCGCCTGCCGAGAACCCGACCCTTGGAAAGAACGTGCCGCATTGGTGCTCGCGCCTATCGGATTCGCATGGTGGTGCACATTATATCAGGCGCCTAGCCTTACCGCCGAAGTGGCGGCCCAACTAACCTCGTGCATGCCGCTAATCTGTCTTCTGCCCTGGGTACGAGGGTTGTCGCTTCCGGTCCCTCCGATCGCTGCTGTCGGACGCGACAGCCTGTTCTTTTATCTATGGCATCCAATGGCGTTTGGCTTGTGGGCGGCCTGTGGCATGAGGGGTTTGCCCATGCTGACGCTTTCGATGCTGACACTCATGGTTGCGCGCCTGCTCTGCGGCAGCCTGCCGCGTGCCGGGCGAATATTCGGGCTTTCGTCACGTGCAGAGCCGGCGACAATCATGACCGTATTGCCCTCTGTCGGTCCGCTGCGGGAGCCCACTCGATGACGTCGATCTGGCAACTTCTGCGCACCGGCGTGCTAACCTTGGCTTGGTTACTCACCCTCTCATGCCTTTTCCTGCTGATGTCGCAATTCTGCCGATAATCCCTTGGGTTCGGATCTACGCAATCGACGTCGTACCCAACCGGGCACCCTGGTTTTTTTATTCTCGCTAGCAGCGCTCGCCGTCGGCCTTATCGCCCGGGCACACCGCGCGACTCTTTGGGATCGGGGTCTCATTGCAACGGCATTGGTAACAGTGCTCGTGGCAAGTGGGGTGCTCGCCCATTTCCTCTACATAGCCCAGAGCAATGGCGCACGGATCAACCTGGTCGATACGCTCTCGACGCGTCATTTCAGCGAGAACGCATTCCCTGACGAAAGCCGTGTCTATTCTACACCGGGCGGCGAACCGCTGTGGCTCGACATCTATCGTCCTAGCCAGACACTGCCGCGCCGCTTGAGCCCAGTCCTAATGTTCGTTCATGGTGGTGGCTTCGTCGAGGGTACGCGCAAGATGGGTGCAGCGAACAGGCGCAGTTACGCTGAAGCTGGCTGGACGGTAATCAGTATCGACTACCGCCTGGCACGTCCCAATCGTCCTACCTGGGATCTGGCTACTCTTGACGTACTGTGCGCGCTGGCTTGGACGGCCGCCCATGCTAACGAACATGGGGTAACAGCGTCCGCGGTCCTGATGCATCGTCGTCAGGTGGCGCTGCCGCCACTACAGGTGACGGAGAAGCCTCATGACGAGTTATGTTGGTCTCGATGTATCGCTGGCAGAAACCAGCGTGTGCGTGTTGAACTCGGATGGAAAGGTTCGGTACGAGGGTAAGGCAAAAAGCTTGCCCGACGACTTGGTGGCTTGCATCCGCCAACATGCCGCCGATGCCGAGCGCGTTGCGATCGAAACGGGTCAAACGACGGCGCTCCTATTCAAGGCCATGAAGACGGCAGGAATTCCGGTCGTATGCCTGGAGACTCGGCATGCGCATAAGGTCTTGTCCGCGAGGCGAAACAAAACCGACCGGAACGATGCGAGGGGATTGGCTGATCTTGTTCGCGTCGGCTGGTATAGAGAGGCTTGGGTCCGAGGCGCATCGGCCCACGCTATCCGCAGCCTCCTGCTTGCACGGCGTATGCTGCTCGTGACGAGGAGAACCCTTGAGAACACATTGCGCGGGGCAGTCAAACGCTTCGGGCTCATCATAACAAAGACGGCTGGCGGCACATTCACGCGCCGCGCCGTTGCTGCTATGGAGCTCGACCCTGCTTATGCCGCCTTCGCGCAGCCAATCCTAGCCGTTCTGGAAACCGTGGCGGCTCAGATCCGGGTATATGAACGCCAGCTCCAGAGCGTGGTGAGGGGCAATGCTACAATCGCCAGGCTGATGACCGTACCAGGCATCGGGTACTTGTCCGCTCTCGCGTTCTACTCGACCATAGAGGATCCCGCCCGGTTCAAACGCTCGGATGACGTCGGCCCGTATCTTGGTCTGACCCCGCGGACACATCAGTCTGGCGAAGTCGACTGGAGCGGGCGGATTACAAAAACCGGTGACAACATGACCCGGGCCTACCTGTTCGAGGCTGCCAACGTCATCCTTACGCGCGTCACCAAACCGACGCCGTTGCGAGCATGGGGGGCTACGGCTCAAAGAGCGCAGCGGAATGAAGAAGGCTCAGGTCGCAGTGGCGCGCAAACTGGCAGTCATGATGCATGCCATTTGGAGCGATGGCACCGAATTTGAGTGGAGAGCGGCAGCATAGCACCTCCCTCCCCGAAGCTCCCCAACGGGAGGCGTCCTTGCCGGGACGCGAGCCGAAGTTGACCTCGTAGTGATCGTTGCGGCTCTGACCCGCGCGGCAGTAACATTGAGGCAGCTTTAGCCACGGACACCATCGTGAGGCGGTATTCCCGACCTCGGAACGAACCTTGTGCCCGGCATTGACCCAGCCCACACCAAGGATGACGCTGTATCGAAGTATAAACCTCGTTACCGTACAACCTTACGAGACGCGTGCTTCACGCCACAGCTTTTATCGTCCAAATTGTAGGTCGGAGCAGCTACCTTCATTTTACCGTCGTCGATGTCATTTTCCTAGTTACAAATATTCGAACGCTATCTAGCCTGCAAATGAAGAAATATTTGACAAAGCACCTATCAGAGACTCCAAATATTAACGCTGCCAGCCTGGCTCCACGCTAACTCCTTTTAGGAATGCGTTGGCCACTGTGCAGCCGTCACCCTCTAAAGCACCCTTCAAGTGCGGTGTTTTGTCCGTCCCACTTTCATTCTGAACGTAAGAAACAGTGACTGTTCGAATGGATATTCCACCGTAAGTATAGGAGACCAACCACTGATTTGTTTCATGGGCGACATAAAGAAGTAGCGGTCCTGGTTTAGAGCTAGAGCTAGCTACATCGCTAAAGCTAATGCCTCTGGCTATCCTCGGTAGGATCGGACCATGACGTTTTGCGATATCGGCTTTGATCTCGGGCGGAAGTGAGCTCATATTATCATAAAACGTAACTTGTCGGATTAAGGCGCAATCGCCCAGCGGGTTAATCTCGGCTTGCGAGATAGCAAGCCCGGCGAAAATGATAAGCATTGGTCAGGGATACTCACGTTCGATTGCGGAAAGCTCAGCGGCGAATTCCCTCAGGGCAGCTTTGAATCTTATTCGGGCGCTTGATTTGCTTCGTAAGCAGCTGCCCAATGCGATTGCATCAAATCCCGGGTCCGCACCCCATCTCTCAGCATCTTTCCGCTTTAACGCCGCGATACGGGAGCCGAAGCGGCGATCAAACTCCCGGTGTTGCCGTCGCGCAACGCTACGATCACAAGAGATATTACCCTGCTGGTACGGCTCTGCATAGAACAGCCGCTCACTTAGCCGCTGTGATGGCATCGATAAGCTTTGTGCCTGAGCCAAGAGAGCGAGTGCGACTAACATGTTTATCCACCATCTCGTGCATCGCGCACTTTAGATCAACGGCGACTGGCTGCTGCCGGTTGTATCTCGATAATACGCCAGTTGCCGGTCTGCTGTATTAATCGTGCAATCTGATGAACGTCGCGGCCTGTGTAACGAGCCGTGAATTCGCAGGTCGTTATGGGCAGCTCGCCAGGCTCGCGGTCGCCGCAACTCACGTCCCGGATCTGCCAAGCTGCCTGTGGCAGATGAAACAGGACGATTTCCCCCTTCCGGAGAGCCTCATCAGCGGCGACCTTTCGAACAGTGCTATCGTGGGCCAGCAGCGCGTCTATCAACTCTGTGTCGGTGGGGCATAGCAGCAGTGAGGCGCAACGGCTGGTCGCCGCGAGCAACAGCGTGGAGAACATAAGGCAGCCTCCTCTAAGATTCGACCAATACTCCGGACGCCGGTTCGACACCAACTATGTCTACAAATTTTGCCCCGGCATGCGGACATCGGGGTAGACAGGCCAGTTGCCGCCAAGTCGCGACGCCTGTGATCGCCGTACGGGCTGACGAAGAACCCAAGCGGTTCCAACAAATGCCTTGCCAAGCTCGCTGTTAAGGAACTCGGTGTAGACATTTCCAGACTAACACTCAACGGCGCTTCCGCCGGTGGAAGCCTCGCAATCGCTGCGGCCTATTCGGCCAACAGCGGCGTTCGAGATACGAGTTGCGGGCCGCGTGTACCTCATGTCGCAGCTGTCGTTGCTAAGGCCCCGCTCATCGATGCGCTGGGATCCTGGCAGCACGCAGGAGAGATGAAAGATCTGCAGCGCTCGTATATGTCTAATTATCTGGGCGGGCCGCCGGAGCGCTATCCCGAACGTTACGCAGCAGTAGACGTGCGCCGCTACATTGGGCCGACCAACCCACCTACCCTGCTCCTAGCCGGCGCTAACGACCCGCTGTTACCAGCTGCTTCAATAGAGGACTTTGCACGTCGGTTGGCCGCTGAAGGTAACGAGACCAAGCTGGTGCTGTTTCCTTACTCAGGTCATGATTTCAACACGACTTTCGACAGCGTTACGAACCAGACTATGATCCAGACCGTTGCCCGTTTCCTCACCGATAACAATGTCGGGCCAGACCCAAACGTCGCAGCGCGCTCGCAGACAACCGACAATCGTTCGTGATGCTTAGCTCACAAAGCGCACAATCGGCCAAAGATCGACAAAAAGCTTTGCATCCTCTAATGCGAAGAAGATGATGAAATTGGCGAGCACATTCGCAGCAGGTCTCCCGAGTTACGGCTTCGAAAGTAGGCAATGCGACTTTCTTCCATTATCGCCGTTTCGCATCCAGATGCGTGAAAAAGTCGCCTCAATTGCGATTGTACGACAAACAGGCAGTTTCGGACGGTAAAACCACATTTGTCGAAAATCGCCGTCGCCAACCCTGATTGGCGGTTATCATGTGTTTTCTGACAGCGCGCGACGCCCAACTTAAAAGCGGCCGGACCGCTGGCGCCTATTAGCGGACTGAAGCGTCCCGGATTTCCCGGAGGCAGTTTGGTTTGAGTCATGCCGCGATAGCGGTTTCCAATTGCGCGGCATAGTATTCAGCTTCGGCCTCGCTGGGCGTGACGTAGCCGATCGGGCCGAAGAGGCGTTGGTTGTTGAACCAGTCCACCCACCGCAACGTCGCCATTTCGACAGCGGCGAGGCTTGGCCAGGAGCGCTGGCGCCAGATGACCTCAGCCTTGAACAGGCCGTTGATCGTCTCGGCGAGGGCATTGTCGTACGAATCTCCGACGCTGCCGACCGACGGCACCAGCTTTGCCTCCGCCAGGCGCTGGGTGTAGCTCATGGCGAGGTATTGCGAGCCTCTGTCCGAGTGGTGGATGAGACGATCGTCGGCGGTAGGACGACGGGCATGGATGGCCTGCTCGAGCGCATCCAGCACGAAGCCGGCGGTAGCACTGCTGCTGACTTTCCAGCCGACGATCCGGCGGGCGAAAGCATCGATGACGAACGCCACGTAGACGAACCCCGCCCAGGTGTGGACGTAGGTAAAGTCCACGACCCACAAGGCATTCGGACGCTGGACCTTGAATTCCCGATTGACCTTGTCGAGCGGGCATACGACCTTGCGATCCGAAACCGTGGTGACGCAGGATTTGCCACGCCGGACACCGGCCAGCCCCATCACCTTCATCAGCCGCTCGACCGTGCATTTTGCGATGGTGACGCCATCGCGCAGCAGCTGCCGCCATACCTTGCGCGAACCGTACAGGCCAAAGCTGTCCTCGTGGACACGCCGGATATGCTCTTTCAGCTCGTCGTCATGCCGGGCGCGAGCGGAACGTTTGCCCGGATCTGCCCGCCGGGCCGCATGTTGATGATACGAGGAGGGGGCGACCGCCAGTTCCTGGCAGATCGGCTCGATTCCCAACTCCTCCCGATGCGCGTCGATGAACGCCATCTTCATCGCCCGGGGCGGTCGAGCTCCGCCATCGCAAAATATGCCGACGCCTTCCTGAGGATCTCGTTGGCCCGGCGGAGCTCCTTCACTTCTCGCTCGAGCAGCTTCAATCTGGCACGGTCATCATCTGCCAGCGCTGCTGGCCCCGCACGCCGGCCAGCATCGTCGCGGCACCAACGCCGCAGCGTCTCCGCCGTGCAGCCGATCTTGCCCGCGATCGACACCAGCGCATCCCATTCCGAACGGTGATCCGCCCGGTGCTCGCTCACCATCCGAACAGCCCGCTCGCGGACCTCAGGCGAAAACTTGTTTGTCGTCTTGCTCATTCTCGATGCTCCTACTCACAAGTGGGAGCCTCCAGGAAATCCGGGACGCTTCAAAGGCAGCCATGCAGGCGCTTGTCGGATCGAAGACTGGCGATACGTCTTGGCCCGTTTGGAAACGTGTGGGGCCGAACGATCGGTTCTTCCCTCTCAACCAGCAGACCGACCGTGAGTTCTGGCTCGCAGCGCACGACGGCCGTTTGGCCAAGCTTATCGTCGACTACGTCGCCGAGGTGGAGCGTGTCCTGCGGGATGCCAAGTTGCTCAAGGCAGTGCAATCCCGGAAAACGGGATGAAATACGGACTGTGGCACGTCGGCAAAGTCGAGCACGACTAGTAGTCGGACACCGGCGGTCGGCTTGTCGCCCCCCCCAACTCCGGCCGTTTGTTCAGGTTAGATCACATAGCAAACGCCGTTCATATCCGGCATACAACGGCCGAGTCTGCATCATATCTCGTGCATTATAGATTTTAACGCACAACTTATGAGGCACCAGAATGCATAACCAAGTCATTTAGTATATTTGCCCTATAACTTATGCGCTAAGCGTGATAGCGCACGCGTTATGGTGCAGATATGAGAAGCTCCCCCTCACAGAATGCGCTGCCGCTGGTGGTGCGCAAAGCGTTGCGCAAACTGGGCGCTGATATCCAGATCGCGCGCAAGCGGCGTCGGCTAACCATGACAATAATTGCTGAACGTGCGTTTATTAGCCGTAACACACTGACCCGCGTCGAGCGCGGTGATCCAGCTGTCTCGCTCGGCATCTACACGACTGTCCTTTTCGTCCTGGGATTGGCCGAGCGCGTGGGCGAACTCGCAGATCCGCTCACCGACAGCGTTGGACTGTCGCTCGAGACAGAACGCCTCCCACAGCGCGCGCGCAGCGCATAGCGAGGCACCCATGGAGCGCGCCCTCGACGTCCATATCGCCTGGCAGGGCGAAACCATCCAAGTTGGACACCTGTGGACCCGATCCAAAGGCAATAAGGAGACATCGAGCTTTGAGTATAGCGGCGCCTGGCGCGCGCATCCGACTGCGTTTTCGCTCGACCCAAAGTTGCCGCTGACCCCGGGCACCTTCCATGCCGCGGGCTTGTTCAACGCTTTCACCGATCCCGCACCCGACCGCTGGGGGCGCAACCTTTTGCTGCGCCGCGAGCGCAAACAGGCAAAGGCGGAGGGGCGGGTCGCGCGAACGTTGCTCGACATCGACTTCCTAACCATGGTCGAGGACAGCAACCGCCTGGGCGCGCTGCGCTTCGCCGATGCGGGCGGTGACCGTTTTCTTTCCGAGATCGAGCAAGCCATTCCGCCAATCATTAAGCTTTCCAAGCTCCTGTCGGCGACCACCCGCATTCTCAACGATAAGGAAAGCGACGACGACTTGCGCCTGGTGCTGGCTCCCGGCGCGTCACTTGGCGGCGCACGCCCCAAAGCGGCAGTAATCGATAACGACGGCCATCTGACGATCGCAAAATTCCCCAGCCCGACCGACGACTGGCCCGTGCCGCGTTGGGAGATGGTCGCAATGACGCTGGCGCGCGCTGCCGGCATTGATGTGCCCGACTTCGCGCTGCACAAGATCCAGAATCGGCCCGTCTTCGTCATGCGCCGTTTCGATCGCGACAATGAAGGCGGCCGGATTCCCTTCATTTCGGCACTGACTGCCCTCGCCGCGTCTGACGGTGATACCCGCAGCTATCTTGAGCTCCTCGACGTTCTGCGAACCGACGGTGCGACTCCTGACCATGACGCAGCTCAGCTTTGGCGGCGTATGGCTTTCAACGTTCTCATCTCCAACACCGACGACCATCTGCGCAATCACGGTTATTTGCGCGACGTCGGGGGCTGGCGGCTAGCGCCAGCCTACGATCTCAACCCCATGCCGGTCGACGTGAAGCCTCGCCATCACGCGCTGACGCTCGACGAGGCGGATGATGCGAGTTCGATCGATACAGCATTCTCTGTTGCGGGCCAGTTTGGTCTTAAGCCGCAAGCAGCAAGGGCAATCGCGGCGGAAGTCGGCGTTGCTGTACTCGCCTGGCGACAAGTCGCAGCAGAGAATGGTCTGACCGGCTCTCAGATTGAACGGATGGCAAGTGCCTTCGAACACGAGGATCTTTTCAAGGCGGTCGCCTAGCCGCAACCGCCGCGGCGTTGTCGGGCTTGCAGTCCGTTCAACGGGTCGCAGCACGGGCGCCGGCGGCTAGCTCATACCTTCCGCGATAAGCTTCACGCGTTCCTAAAACAGCGGAGCTGTAGCGCAGAGGCAATTTCCGAGGCGATCGGCACCGTGTGACAGCGGTCCTAAACGCGAACGCGTCGCAAATGGATGGCTTTAGAGCGAGACGCGGCGACCGAGGGCGTCTATGCTGCTCATCTAACGGAGCGTGACGAGAATTGTATGACCAGTCCTATTGAGCCTAAGGTCATTTATGAGCAGCTTTGCAACGACTTCCGCTCGCTAAACGGCTTCCTGTGGCAGACGCCATTGATAATTATGACCCTGACGGGCGGCCTTTGGTTTGCGGTTGCGAGCTTCGATATGTCGGAAATGGCTCGCTCACGTCTACTCCTATTCGCAACTCTTGCAAACATCATCATGATCATCGCACTATTTCGATTGCGTTACGTAATGCAGCGGATCCAAAACCAGATTCGGGCACATGATAAAACGCGATGTGATCGGGCCCAACTACACAATCGTTACCTGCTTTACGCTCCTGCTTCTACTTACCGCGGTCGGCTCGTTCGCCGCCAGTCGCGCTCCGGGCGCCTATTTCACTAAGGGAGCCGGCGATGCTCATCGCGGTTGACCGGTCGTCAGCGATCGACCCGGTCGACTACTACGACAGGGACGCGGCGCTGTTCGCCACGCGCTATGACTCGGTTTCCTTCGAGGACGTTCATTGGGCAATTGCGCCTTTCCTCCCGCCCGCGGGTAGCGCCGTTCTCGATGTAGGCGCTGGCAGCGGTCGCGACGCTCGGGCCCTGCAGCCATGGGACTACAGGTGACGGCGATCGAACCAGCTACCGACATGCGCCTTACAGCAATCAAGCAGTCTGGGGCCCAAGCCATTCAGTGGCTTGACGATCGCTTTCGCAGAATGTCGCCGGCGTTCAGGACGGGATCGTCCGATGCCGTCGCGGCCTGCCACTCCTCGGTCTCGGTGACCTGCCGGATGAAGCAGTCGACCGCCTGCTGGGGCAGTCCATTGTTTCGCTGATACGAATCCGCCGAGAGGTCGCGCACCACCGACTTCCTCGGCGAGACGATCTCGCAGACCAGTCGCACCGGATCCTGATCCAGCACATCACGGGCGCGTTCGAGCTGATAGAGCATCATGTTCAGCCCCGTCATCGCCACCAGATGCGGTATGGCGTCATAGGCGGGGATCGGCAGACTGAGGATCGCGAGCCAGTCCTCGGCGAGACGATCGAACAGCGGGTGGGACGCGCATGGCAGAAACGCCCCCCCGCGCTCCGACTTCGCCAGCTGCACGTCCCCCTGGATGGCGCGCGCCATGCGGTCATAGGGCGCCGCGTTCTCAAGGAACCGGCTGACCAGCAGTCCGCGCAGAGCATCCGCATCGCGGCTCCGGCACAGCATCAGATAGAGGAGCTCGCCGGTGCGGGCGAAGAAGCGGCGGTCGTTCGACACCCCGCCCCGCGGATTGACGTTCGCATCCTCGTAGAGGGCGTTCGGACCGAACGGAAAGACGAACTTCGAACTCCAGCGCTTGTTGCTGGTCCCTTCGATGGCCGACCCTTGGAGAAAACCTATGACGGCCGCGAAGTCCTGGAAGCTCTCGAAGCGATCGCGGAGATACGTGAAATCCGGCTTGTCGAGACCACCTGCCGTCTCCGTGATCTTTTCGAGCCAGCTCGTCCAGGACGCGTCATCCGCACGATTCTCCGCCAGCACCGTCATGATGTGCGGGTTGTTGAACACAAGGTTGCGCAGGCCGAGCTGCAGCTGCGGACGATAGGACAGGCTGTTGAGAGCATCCTCGCGAAGCGCGCGCCCCTCCCGGTGCTCCGCGAGCAGCACCGTCATGAACTCCAGGAAGGTCAACCACGGGGTCTGCTCGTCGTAAAGGCGGTGCCCCCAGATCGCCTCGTCGATCCAGAAGTCAGGTCCGCTTCGATCGTCGAAGCTCGTCGGGCGCGGCAGGATCTCTATCGTCATATCCGCACCACCACGCGACGCGCGACCGCGCGACCGTCACCGGCCAGGTCGATGAACCGGAGCATCAGCTCTCCCTCGTTGATCTCGTCGTCACCATCCAGCCTGCGCCGGTTCTCCGTCTCCCGGAGCAGCCGCGCCTTGAAGGCGAGGAGGTCCTCGTGACACTCGAGTGAGAAGCTGCTCGGCAGCGCGCCTTCCGCAACGCGGCCGAGGAACTCGAACCGGGTGGGCGACAGCGACAGGGTCACAGGCGGGATCTCGGATCCACGCACGAGTTTGACCGACACGCAGAAGCCGCCCGCGCCATCAGTTATGATCGACACCTCCTCGCCGCCCTGCCGGGGGACCGAGATCAGCTCGTCGAGGAGAGGGCTGCGCTTCGACTGCGAGTAGCTGCCCGACGTCGCGATAACCAGCTCGTCCTGGTTCTGGGCCAGCATGCCCGTGAAGATGCGGTTCAACCCGCGCACGACCATGGACACGGCCTGTCGCGGTACCGCCTGCCTGTCCGCAACCTTCGCCGCCACGTCGAGGTAGAGACCGGCATACCGGAAGACGGTCAGATCCCATAGATCGTACGTAGAGGCCAGTTCGTCGGGCATGGTGAAGAACAGACGCTGCCGCTGCGCGCGGAGGGCGCCGAGGAACGCCCGCCGGTCGGTGCCCTCCGCACCCTCAAGATAGACGCGCTGAGCGCCGACATACGAGGGCGTCGCACCGTAGATCGGATCGGCGAGCACCAGCCGCGCATAGTCGTCCGCATAGGCGGGGTCGTCGGCACCGTAGACGAGCAGGTTGTCGACGCGATTGCTGGTCTCGGCTCCGATGCCAAACATGTTCAGCTTGCGGAAGAGTTCGGTCTTCTCCGCCTTGCTCGGCCGAAGGTTCTCGCCGAATATGTTGCGATAGATGCTCGCGCGGTCAGACCTTCCGCTCTGGACTATCGCTGGAACCTCGGCGCAGCTCATCAGGCCGTCACGAGCGTCGGGGTGGCCAAGGATACTGTTCGCTACCAGGGCTAGCAGCTGCCGGACGGGGAAGTGGTTGCCGTTCCGCTCGCTCAACTCGATGAGCGCGGTGATGCGCCGCCTGAAGGGATCGTCGCCCCCCTCGCCCATCAGACGCCGGCGGTTTTCGAAGATCGGACAGACGCCATCGCCTGCATTGGCCGCGCAGCTTCCACAACCCTCCCAGCCATCATGCGAGGTGACCTCCTCGATGATCTGCATCGCCATCTCCGCAGCAGGCGATCGGCTGAGATCATCCAGCCCGACGGATATTCCGGCGTCGGGGTTCCCGCCTGTTACCAGCAGCTCTTCGACGACGGCGGTGACGCGCTCGACCTCGGGGCTTGGCGGCGCTGATTTGAGCTTCTCCAGAAGCTGCCCATGATTGGCTGCGAGAAGGTAGCTAGTTTTGGCCGCGGGATCGGCGACGTCGCGAGCGAAGGCGACAATGATGTCGGCGCTCTCGTCCTCGCGAAGCTCGCTCAAATCCTTGACGATGACGAGCGTCCGCGCGCCGGTCCGAAGGGTCTGCACCTTGTCACCGGCATTCCAGACACCCGCATCGCCGCCCAGCGCAGTCCAGACTTCTCGGCAATGATACGTCTTGCCGTCGCCTGCGGTGCCCGTAATAATGTGGGAGATCGCGTTCGCGTCTTTGAAGTTCGAGACAAGTCGGTCAACCAAGGGCGCTGGCAGCGTTATCGGAGCAATCTTGTGACGCTTCAACGCACGCTGGATGGACTCATCGTACATGTTGTCGTTGGTCGGGATGGGCCCGTAGTTACGTAGAAAACGTACCCATGCCGACGTTGAAGAATGTGCCGACAAACCGTTCCCCCCTGTGCCCTCCACAGGCTTGTAATCGAACATGCCTGGTAGGCAACGGAAACCGATCGCAAGGTGCAGATCGTTCATTTCGCCGTGAAAGGTTAAATATACGGTGCAAGGCCGCTATCCACAGCCAGACCACTTGGCGAATAGTCTGAGCCAACCGGCCGCGAATGCCCCTCCTGCCCGGCTCGCGCGCCTACCATCTCATCGAGACCGGTGGATTGTGCACACGCCGCGGAAGGGAAGGCGACTGCCATCAGAGCCGAAGAGGCAGCGGTCACACAAATTGTCGGAAAAGGCATAATCACCCCCTTGGTCGAGACGTCGCCCGCACACCGGACCTTGAAAAAACTAGGTCACGCGGACAACGGCTGACGTGCCTCTGATTAGTTGGCTCAATGCTGTCTTTTAGACGCGGCGATGGGCGAGCGGCGTGCTTCATCAAGGGTAGGTAGTTGGCTGCGTACCGTAATCGTACTCGAACAGCGCACTTTCGATCACGTTGCAATGATGTTAAAACACAACTTGTACTGAGTCGCGTTGAGTAGTTCCTTACAAAAGGAGTTTTGTCATCACGATAAGAGCAATTCCGGTATTGGTGCTGCTTCTCACCGGTTGTGCCCACGCAACCATGCCTGTGCCTTACATCGAGGATTCGTTAAGATCACTGCGCGAAGATACCGTGGCTTTCTATGATAGTGTGATTGCCCATGCCGGTGATGCGGGCTGTGAATACAGTAACAACGTCGCATTCTGGACCAAGTCAAAATCTGCGCTGTTTGTTCTTGGATATCGCGTTCGTGCAAGGCCGGAAGACGCCATAATGGTCGCCCCACTAGATGAGCTAAAAGAGACGTTCCGGCTCTATGAAGTTGCCTATCAGACTGCGGAAGCTCACCCAGCGCCTACCCCGGAAATAGGGCAAAATGCTAAATGCCTTCCCCCGCAACTGGCGGCGATGAACAGTACCGTCATTGAGGATGGGATCGATAATCTCGTAAGGCTTCAGTCGTTACGGAAGGAGTTGGCAAAATGAGCATATTTTCCAAAGCCAATGTCGTGGCAATCGCAAGTGCGATGTACGGGGTGATCGGTCAGACTGTTAAGGAACGCCAAGCCTATGCGGACATCGAGGCAAGTCGTCTGACGCACGGGTTGGATCTTATTCATGCCATGTCCGGTGCTGGAACAATCAGTGAGGAAACAGCGGCAGCTCAAGTTGATGCACTGCTGGAATCCGGTCGACTATTTTTCAAGACCAATAAAGAAATATCTGGTCTAAAGGCCAAGCTGGCGGTCGCAAAGGGGTTAGAAGTAGCAGCAGGTATATTCAACGCTGCGATAGGCTTTCCGTTGATTCCCGTAAATGGTTGATTTGAGCGATGAGATATTGTCTCGCAGGTCCGTTAAGTGAACTTTGTTCCTAGGACCCATTACTCGGATCACATACAATAGTGGCTGTGACCTGCCCCCCGAGAGTTCCCTCATTCTAATGTAGAGTCTGCCGACAGAGGAGCAGACGTATGAGGAAGAGCCGTTTTACCGAAGCGCAGATTATCGGGATGATCAAGGAACAGGAGGCCGGGCTGCCGACGGTCGAGATTTGCCGGAAGCACGGGCTGAGCACGGCGACGTTTTACAAGTTGAAGGGCAAGTATGGCGGCATGGAGGTGTCCGATGCCCGCCGACTGCGTCAGCTTGAGGACGAGAACGGCAAGCTGAAACGCTTGCTGGCGGACAGTATGCTCAACAACGTCATCCTGAAGGACCTGCTGGGAAAAGCCTGACGACGCCAAGCCAGCGGCGTGATGCTGTGCTCAAAGTGCTGGGAGGTTTTCAGATCTCCCAGCGCCGGGCCTGCGTGCTGATTGGTGTCGATCCCAAGACGGTCCGGCGCGAACGCCCGCCAGACCATGGTGCCATCCGTGTTGCCATGCGTGAGGTCGCGGGCAAGCGCCGCCGCTTTGGCTATCGCCGGATCGGCGTCATGCTCGAACGCCAGGGGCTGATCATGAATCACAAGAAGCTCTATCGGATTTACAGGGAGGAAGGTCTGTCGGTTCGTCGCCGTCGGGGTCGGAAACGGGCGCGTGGTAGTCGCACCCCCATGCCCGTGCCGTTGATCCCGGGCGCACGCTGGTCGATGGACTTTGTGTCGGACACCTTCGGTGCGTCGCGCAAATTCCGGATATTGGCCATCAATGACGATTGCTGCCGGGAGAACCTGTGCCTGGTCGGCGATACCAGCATCTCGGCGCCCGAGTGGCGCGTGAACTTGATACGCTGGTGCGGCTCTATGGCAAACCGGCTTGCATTGTCAGCGATAACGTCCTATGTTGGGAAGCAGCGGCGGGTTTCAGCCAGCAGATATCCATGCGCCGACAACCATCGGCGCGGCATGCATTCTGAGCCAGATGGCTCCCACCGTCAACGGGATCGCTCCCTGCCATAGCAAACACAGGATCCAGCGGCGCCGAGGCGGCCGTGGTCCTCACCATCCTTAAGACGAGATACGCACCCAGGTGGAAGGCCCGAACATTATCTACAGGGTCGCTCTCGCGCCCTCACGGCACATCAGAGAGGGGTCCTTCCACCTGGCATCCGACCGTTCGAGGAACGGCCGGTACTCTGTCCCCCGTCTTGATGACGGCGTGAGCCACGCGCGCCATCTTGGCGGTGAGCGCCGTCATCGCCTTGCGGCGACGGTCGGCATCGTCCGCGTGCCCGGCGACATATCGTCCGAGCTTATCGCGGAAGCTATTGTCGCGCTGACGCGCGGCAACTTGAGCAGCCATCCAGAAAGTCCGGCGCAATCGTGCGTTGCCGTACTTGGACAGCTTTGTCCGGCCACGGAACGTGCCTGACTGACACGTCGCGAGATCGAGGCCGCAGAATTTCAGAAATTGGCGATGATGATTGAACCGGCGCAGATCACCGGCTTCCGCCAGGATGGTCAGCGCGTTGATCGGGCCGATGCCGGGAATCTTGCGCAGCAGCTGGTAATCGACATGCTCGGCCAGCCTGGCATGGGCAAGCCGCTCTATCTCGTCACGCTGCTGGATGAGACTGCGCCCCTGCGCAATGACCATACGGAACATGGTGATTGCTGCCGAATCCTCCGGGACTGGCAGAGCCACCGAAGCGCAGGCCGTTTCGTATATGTCATTGATAAGACGCGCTTTGGAAACCTTGCGGCCGATGAGAGGCCAGGCCACGGCCGAGAATGTCTCGGCGTCGAGCGCGGTGATGCTGGCAGGAGTGGGGAACCGCTCGATGAGCGCAAAAACCAGTCGGATCTGCTGTTGCCGGCGAAGCGGGCGATCTCAGGGAAGTAGAGCGGCAAATAGTGGGTGAGGATCCGATGCCAGGTTTGCGTCTTGGCCTTGGAGATCGTTTCGTGGGTCTTCGACAGTTCCTGCAGGTCGTTGATCCCGGCCGCCAGCGGATCGACATAACGCTGCGTCGCCCCGATCCGCAGCATGTGCAGGATGACCTGCGCGTCCTTGGGGTCGTTCTTGTCCCAGCCATTGTGCAGCGCCTCGCGCGTTCTGGCGAGCGCGACCGACGAGATGAGGCGCAGCTCGAACCCTGCCGTCAGCAGCCGATGTGCCAGCGTGCGATGGTAATTACCCGTCGCCTCGAACCCGACGACGATGGGACGGCCGATGGCAGCGAGCTGTTCGGCGAAGTCGTCATAGTCCTTCTTGGTTGCCATGACGGACAGCCGCCGGCGCCGGCCGCCTTCCGGTCGCTCGATCAGGACTTCCTGCCGGTTCTTGGACATGTCGATGGCTACCAGCACGGCGCCAGCAGGCGTAGGGGTGAGCTTGGTCATGGTCGGTCGGCCTCCAAAGTGTTGTCTCGACAACTTCACTTTAGACACCCGCTGGCCGGCCATGGCTTGCCCTGATGAACCCTGCGGCCGCTACGCGGCCTTGTCTCCATCAGGGCCATAGCGGCTCCCGAACCGGCGCTTCCCAATGTGCTACGGGACCGAGCTGACATCGAACGCGGTGCTGGCCTGGTGTGGAGATGTGGGGATTGAGTGGCATTATATCGCGCCGGGCAAGCCGACCCAGAACGGGTTCGTCGAGAGCTTCAATGGTCGCATGCGCGACGAACTGCTCAACGAGACGCTGTTCTTCACGATCGGGCAGGCCCGCGCGATTCTCGCCCGCTGGGTCGATGACTATAACACCGAGCGGCCACACTCTTCGCTCGGCTACGCCACCCCGGCGGCGTTCGCCGCCGAACTCGAAAAGCAACGGGCGGGGTTAACCCCGCCCGTTGCTTCACCCGCGCTCATGCGCGACAACACCGGTCGGTCTCTGGTTGCCGCTGGATGAAAGACGGGGGTCACGTCAGCTGATCCACTCATGCCATGCTGGTCGACGCGGACCTCCCTGACGATCCCGCCGTGCTCATCGCGATGCTCGTGGAGGCTCGCGAGCAGATCGCCAACCTGCAGACCGTCAGTGCCGAGGCCAACGCCGAGATCGAACGGCTGAGTGGTATCATTGCCGCCCTCAACCCGCATCGCTTCGGTACCCGCTCGGAACAGCTTTCCGACGATCAACTGAGCCTGGCCTTCGAAGAGACCGAGGTGGCGCTCGCTCCTGTCGCAACGGGTCTCGAGAGCGCCCGGCCGGAGCGGGCGTCGACGCCGCGCAACGCTAATCGCTGGCGCCAGCCTGCCCACCTCGAACGCATCGAACAGGTGATCCAGCTCGAGAACACGGCGTGTTCGTGTTGCGGCGGGGCGCTGCATGTCATCGGCGAAGATGTCTCGAGCGGCTCGACATGGTCTCTGCGACGTTCCGGGTGCTGGTCACCCGCCGCCTGCGCTACGGGTCCCGGAACTGCGAGGCGGCCCCCGTCCAGGCACCGGCCCCGCCGCGTACCGTCTTAGGCGGCCTTCCGACCGAAGCGCTCATCGCACATGTGCTGGTGTCCAAGTATGCTGACCATCTGCCGCTTTACCGTCAGGCGCAGATCTGCGCACGGCAGGGCATAAACCTCGATCGTTCGACGCT
Source organism: Sphingomonas sp. Ant20 (assembly GCF_000783375.1). NCBI lineage: Bacteria > Pseudomonadati > Pseudomonadota > Alphaproteobacteria > Sphingomonadales > Sphingomonadaceae > Sphingomonas > Sphingomonas sp. Ant20. Next base: position 43,980 of record NZ_JRVI01000299.1, on the reverse strand, counting down.
GGCCGACTGGGTGGGGCGTGCCGCCTGGTGGCTTACACCCTTGCGCGATCACCTGCTCGTCGAGCTCAAGCGCAGCACGAAGCTGTTCGCTGACGAGACGGCTGCCCCCGGGCTCGATCCCGGACGAGAGCGGACCAAGACCGGGCAGTTCCGGGCAGACGCCCGTGACGACAGACCGTGGGGCGGGTGCGATCCGCCCGCCGTTGCCTATGTCTATGCGCCTGACCGCAAAGGCGAGCGTCCGCGCGAGCATCTCGCTGGCTTTGCCGGCGTGCTGCAGGTCGACGCTATGCCGGCTACAACGCGCTTGTTCGATCGAACCAGGTACATCTCGCCTATTGCTGGTCGCACGTGCGACGCGGCTTCTTCGAACTTGCCGCGTGAGGCCCGGTCGCCGCCGAGGGCCTGGCTCGCATCGCGCGGCTTTATGCGGTCGAGCAGGATATCCGCGGCCTGGATCCTGACGCCAGACGGGCAACGCGCCTGAAGCTGAACGCGCCGATCGTCTCCGACCTGCGCACGTTCCTCGACGCAAGCCTCGCTAGGTCGAGCCGGAAGAGCAAGCTCGCCGACGCGATCCGGTACACCCTGACCCGCTGGACCGGGTTGACCCGGTTCCTCGATGACGGTCGCATCGAGATCCAATATCGTCGAGCGTTCGATCCGGCCGCTGGTGCTCAATTGCTAGCATGCGCTCTTTGCCGGTTCCGATGATGGTGCCGCCAACTGGGCCGTCATCGCCTCGCTGATCGAGACCTGCAAACTGAACAGCATCAACCCTCAGGCGTGGCTCGCCGACACGCTATGCCGGCTCGCCGGCGGTCACCCGGCCAACAAGATCGACACGCTTATGCCGTGGAAGCGAGCCCCCGGCGTGGTGCGAGAACACCGCTTACGGATGAGCGAACGCAGCGCCTCCTGACCATTCCTGGCATCGGCGCGCTGAACGCGACGGCGCTGGTAGCTGCAGTTGGCGACCCTCGAGTTTTCGGACGGGGGACGGATCTTGCCGCCTGGCTTAGGCTCGTGCCGCGTCAAGCGATGACCGGGAGTAAACCGCGGTTGCTCGGCATCGCCAAGCGCGGAGGCAGCTATCTGCGGAAAAACCTGATCCACGGTGCCCGAGCATCGCTGCCGACTATGGGCAAGAGCGACCCACGACTTGGCGCCTAGCTGCGCGGCCTTATTTCACGTTTCCATCACGACACCGCCGTGGAGGCACTGGCAGCCAAGGTGGCGCGTATCGTCTGGGCACTGCTGCGTCGGGGCGCCCAACAGCGCTGCCAGAGATACCGTTCAGAACCGCTCGGTTCTCGGCCGGACGCCGTCCGCGACCACGCATCGATGGATCGATCGGCAACAGATCCTTCAAGGCCCGCCACTCCGCCTCGCTCAGATCGCCCCAGCTCGCTCACGCCTTTAAAGGGAAGCCCTGAATCAACCGTTCGATCCAGCGTCAACTAATCCCTCCACGCTCCCTAGCCAGTCATCGCCGTTGCTCTAAACGAGAGTGCAAACGTTTCAGGGCAGCGAGGCCTAAGGCTTGGATGCGTCGTTTTTTTTACGGAAGATCAGGCTGCGATGTGCTATTGCTCGTCGCCGTCGGCAGCGAACGCAGATGCAAGGCTTTGTCCATTGCACTTCAGAAATTAAGAATCGGATATAATAATTGACAAAACTTGCGATGGTCAATCCGCGTGCGTTTTCGCCAAATAGCGACATATCTTTTAGCGACTTGATAAATCATCCCGCACATCTGATACGGCGCAGTTACCAGATTTTTCTACACTGTTTCGATGAGGCGATGAGTGGCTTAGACCTTTCGCCTATAAGCTGGATAACGATCGCTGCGACTCACAGTTTTCCGGGGCAATCTGTAACAGAGATCGCTCGTCGCGCAGGGGTTGATAAAGCAAGTTGTGGTAGGACCGCTACGGCACTCGCGAAACGCGACTTGATTTGCATCGCAAAAAGCGAGGCCGACGGACGTCTGAAAGTTCTGACGCTGACGACAACAGGTGAGAGACTGTATAAGGAAGCAAGTGGGAGGGTTGATAGGCTCAAGTCGTTGTTATTAGACGACCTAAACCCAAATGAGCATCACCAGTTATTTCTACTCTTCAAAACTTCGTAAAGGCGTCAGGCAAGCGTACACGTCCTTCAATTCCGACAATGTATTAACGGGATTGATCTTATAGCTGATACTTTAGATCCACTCGCCATTGCAAATTTGATAAAATGATGACTTAGGCTATATTTACTGTCATGCATCCGATGCCCTCGACGCACGCAGTTAATCGGTTTCCCGCCTTAACCTCTCCAACACCCTCAGGCGTCCCGGTAAATATTACGTCTCCGGGCTCAAGACAATAAAAGCGACTTGCCATTTCGATGAGTTCGGGAACGCTTAAAACAAGATCGCGAGTATTTGCCTTCTGTTTGGTCACCCCATCAACCTTAAGTTCAAAGTCGAGATTGGATGGATCCGAAAGCTCGTCCGAAGTCACAAACCATGGACCTAAAACAGAATAGCTATCAATCGACTTACGCATACTTCTTTCCTCGGCACCCCGGACCGTCATATCGAGCCCAATCGAGTACCCAGCTACATACTCAAGTGCTCGGTTGGCCGGAACCCGATCAGCTCGTTTACCAATAACAACGGCAAGTTCAATCTCGTGATCAGTTCGCCGCTCTGGAAAGCGTAGTCTCACTGGCTCAGAAGGCCCAATAAGACTGCTGGTGGCTTTTAGAAATAAACCCGTCTCATGTATCATACGGATCTGTGCCGAGTTGTTATGATGCAACTCTACTTGCTCGCGGGCTTCTTCTAAGTGTTTAACGTAATTAACAGGAGCCGCGACAAGTTTACCTGGATTGGCGACGGGCGCGTCGAAATCAACGCTAGAGACAGGTTTTCGCTCGCCATACTGAGCAGCTTCATCGAAACTAGTTTTGAGTTGATCCAGATTTGCGATCATTAGGTCGTATCTCGGCAGTGGATACCTCGACTCGGGAAGGATACCTAGTGCGGACGTAACATCTACGACCTCATCACCCAAAATTATACCCACTTTGTATTTTTCGAAACGGCAGATCTGCATAACATCTTCCTAACGATTCAAAAGCCTATTGTAGCTCCGTCATCCTGCTTGCGGCAGAACGTGGTTGCTGCTGTTAAACCAGCTTGACCGGAAACTGCTCCAAACCTCGAAATCGCGTGTTGCGATGAAACTTTGCATCGCCGTTACGCGTAAGGTTTGGCAGTTTTTTTAGCACGGCAGCGACTGCGATAGGTGCTTCCAAGCGGGCGAGTGGCCGGCCTAGACATACATGGATGCCAGCCCCAAAAGCTACGTGGTTATTTGGTCGACGTCCTAGAACTAGCTTGTCAGGGTCCTCAAAGACGCGTTCATCCCTATTGGCGGAAGCTTGGGAAAGTATGACTTCGGTGCCTGCTGGGATGGTGCCGTTGCCGCTGGTCAACTCGATATTCTGAGTTGTCCGGCGCCCCTGAAGTTGAAGAGGGGTTATAAAGCGGGTCAACTCTTCAAAGGCAGTTTGCAAAGGCACTTCGCCTTCTCTTAATTGACGCATACTGGCTGGATCATTCATTAGGAAATGGATTGATTGCGAGATCAAATTTGTAGTCGTCTCATGCCCACCATTTAAGGTCACGATGCACATGTGCAAAATCTCTCATCACTAACCTCGACGCCTTCGCGCTGAGATGATGCCATTGCACAAAGTATACTTTCCTCTCGATCGATTGCTAGACGTGACTTTACTTCGTCAAGATGGACCCGGAGATAGTCCTTAAACTCGGCAACAGCCTTATGGCCTTGTTCGATAGCCTCAGTAGAAACCTGCGGATTTAGTGGGAAAAGCACCTTTCGACCCACTGATTGTATGTAGTCGGCATCATTCAAGGGGACTCCAATAACGCGACAGATCAGCGTTACTGGAATGCGGAATGCGAAATCATGGACAAAATCAAATGAGCCCATCTTTCTGACCTTGTCTATCTCGTGTTCGACTACCTGCTCTGTGAAGCCGGTAAGTCCTTTTATCGAGGCCTGCGAGAAGAAGGGATTTACGATATTACGTAGGCGCTCATGGTCCGGATCATCGCGGAACAGCATCGTTGACGTGTGGTGCTCAAGAAGAGGGCCTTCTCCAAAGCGTTCTTTTAAAATAACCGCCTTTAAACACAAGACCGGTAAGGTCGCGCCAAATCTGACGCACATCTTCATAACGACTGAGCAGAACGGTACCGTCCGCTTGCTTGTGCACTGGGTCATGATCCCGCAAAAGCTTAAAGTATTTGCTTGGATCATCAAAATATTCGTCTGGCGGTGCCAAAAGATTGAATTTGCGGGCCTCATCTGCGCACAACGTGTCTATTCCCGCACCAACGACCATCCGAGCCTCCTAAGCCCATTGTTTGGACCCATCTTCTAGATAGTCGTAAGCAAGCTGTCAATTTTGGAGTCGTCTGAGTCCCACTGTCTCTTGGAAATCTCGCTACCGGTGATGGGGCAGCCGGAGAGAGCCGGTAATCCAAAGAGGCACCGCTCTTCGAAGCGCCTAATCCAGGGCACCCAACGTTCGGAAGGTCCGAGTAGGCGATGTCCAACGGCGTCCGCGGCGCGTGCACAACGATCTATTCGAAGCAGCCGACCCAAAGCGTAGGGCCAAACCGACTCGTATCCTGTTAGGGACCGAAAATCGGAGCCGGTCCAAGAATTGCGCGGATCGCGCGCTGGCCGGGCGCGTCATTTTGTATCAGCCGTCCCGCATTGAGCAAGAACGGGAAAGCCGCGGTCGTCGCCGGCCTTTTGACTGATCCGCGTTTGGGAGCGCCTCCGCCTAGTCGGATCGTTCGCTTCCTAAAGTGGCCGCGCATTGCTGAGTAGGGGTTAACGGCCTTTTCGCCGCCCTCGCCCCGTTCTTGCAGACCCTAACCAAGTTTATGGCGAATTAATTGACGCGGAACGCGCCGAAAAGACCGTACAAGTCGTCCCGCGCGACAACGCGCTGTTGGTCCCCGTTCCCTTCCCCGCATGACCGCGCCAAGATGCCGATAGGAGCCACCGCTATGTCACCACCCCAACGCCGCCCCGCGATCCGCGCCGTCGCCTTCGATGGGTAGGCGAGGCTATCGCCCGCCTGATCGTCGTCGCCGGGTCCGACGCCGGCCAAGCCGGACGCGCGGCCGACTTCCTGTTGGCGTGGTGGAATGGTGGCGACAACGGCCATTTCCCGGTTCTGCACCTCTGCAATTGCGACGCGACCATTGCCGAGGATATGCTGATCGTCATGGCGTATCTCGCGCAAAAGCCGACCGTCTATCCCGATGCCTGGGGCTACCGCGACGCGATGGTGGCGCTGGTCGAACAGTGGCGCGAGCAATGATTGCGCTGCGCACCGCGATCCACTTCATCACCGCGAGCCTGTCGATCGCGACACCCGGCGCGCACGGCTGCTCGCCGCGCCCCGAAAGCCGATCGGTAGCATCACCCGGCGCGGCATCTTTCATCCATCGGCAACCAGACACCGACCGGTGTTGTCACGCATGAGCGCAGGTCAAGCAACGGGCGGGGTCAATCCCGCCCGTTGCTGTTCGAGCCCGGCATCAAACCGTACTAATTGCGCTCGATGCTCCAACCCGCCAGCAACGCGCGCAAGGCAGCGACGAACGCCAGCGGCTGATCCAGCATCAGATGGTGCCGAGCTTCGGGTACAGCGATGATCGGAATATCGATACCGCCGAGCTCGCGCACGTAATCACTGGAATCATTTGTAAAAAGGAGGCTTTGCTCGCCGTGTACTATCGCCTTGCGGCCTGGCGCCTCGACCAGCGTTCTGCCCATCTCAAGCCATTCGCTGGGCACATTATCCCGCTTGAACACTGATGGCGAAAACTTCCAGGTCCACGCTTCGCCTTCGCGTCGAAGTGAGTGGTAGGTGTTGATTTGCACTGAGAGTTGACCCGGCGTTTTCATCGAGAAGTGACCCGGGTCGTGGGGGTAATGTCAGGCCCGCGGAGTTGCGGGTCAAGTCGCAGCCTTCTCCTTTTTGGACTTGCCGGCCTCTGACCGGACGCGGAACCGGAAGCTGTCGTTGCCGGTCTCGACGATGTGGCAATGGTGAGTGAGGCGGTCGAGGAGCGCGGTAGTCATCTTGGCGTCGCCGAAGACCCCGGCCCACTCGCTGAAGCTGAGGTTCGTGGTGATGACGACGCTGGTCTGCTCGTAGAGCTTGCTGAGCAGGTGGAACAGCATGGCGCCGCCCGAGGAGCTGAACGGCAGGTAGCCCAACTCGTCAAGGACGACGAGGTCAAGGCGGAGCAGGCGCTCGGCGAGCTGCCCGGCCCTGTTCATGGCCTTCTCCTGCTCGAGCGCGTTGACCAGGTCGACAGTGGCAAAGAAGCGGGCCTTCCTGCGCCGGTGTTCGATGGCCTGCACAGCGAGCGCGGTGGCGATGTGCGTCTTGCCGGTACCCGGGCCGCCAATCAGGACGACGTTGTCGGCACCGTCAATGAAATCGCCCTGGTGAAGCTGACGGACCATGGCCTCGTCGACCTCGGCGGAGGTGAAATCGAAGCCGGTCAGGTCCTTGTACGCCGGCAGCTTCGCTGCCTTGATCTGGTAGGCGATGGATCTCACCTCGCGTTCCGCCATCTCGGCTTTCAGCAGCTGGGACAGGATGGGCACGGCTGCATCGAAGGCAGGTGCGCCCTGTTCGATGAGGTCGCCGACGGCCTGGGCCATGCCGTACATCCGCAGGTCGCGCAGCATGACGACAACCGCGGCGCTGGCGGGGTCATGACGCATGGCGCACCTCCTTCATCAGCGTGTCGTATCGACCGACATCGGCCTGGGGCTCACGGCGCAGGACAAGTGCCTGGGGCGCATCGATAGGCGTGACGCTGGCGGTCTTGCCGTCGACCAGCCGGTGCAGGATGTTGAGAATGTGGGTCTTGGTGGCGACGCCGGCCTCAAGGGCGAGTTCGACAGCGCACAGCACCGCCTGTTCGTCGTGCTGGAGCACCAGTGCCAGGATATCGACCATTTCCCGGTCGCCGCCTGTTCGCCTGAGCAGTTGCTGGCGCAATTGTCGGAAGGCGTCGGGCAACTCGGTAAAAGGCGCACCGTTTCGCATGGCACCTGGCTTGCGCTGGACCACCGCCAGATAGTGCCGCCAGTCGTAGATGGTCCGCCCCGGCGAGCGGTGCGTCCGGTCGATAACCCGGGCGTGCTCGCACACCCTTTGCCCCTCGGCGACCACGACGATGCGGTCGGGATAGATCCGCAGGCTCACCGGCCGGTTCGCGAAGGAAGCCGGGACGCTGTAGCGGTTGCGGTCGAAATGGACGAGACAGGTTGGCGACACCCGTTTGGTATGCTCGACGAAGCCGTCGAACGGGCGCCCCGGTTTCATCAGGTCCGGCACTTCTTGCGCCCATATATCGGCGACGGTGCCGGGAAGGTTGCCGTGCGGGATCTGCGCCCACTCGGCGATGCACTGCTCCTCGAGCCATGCATTGAGGGCGTCGAGATGAGGAAATGCCGGCAGCCGCTGCCACAGACGGCGACGCGCATCTTGGACGTTCTTCTCGACTTGTCCCTTCTCCCAGCCAGACGCCGGATTGCAGAACTCCGGCTCGAACAGATAGTGGCTCGCCATCGCCGCGAAGCGCGCGTTGACCTGCCGTGCCTTGCCCGTGCCGATACGGTCGACCGCCGTCTTCATGTTGTCGTAGATCCCGCGCTGCGGCACCCCGCCGAGCACCCGGAAGGCATGCTGGTGCGCATCGAACAGCATCTCGTGCGTCTGGAGCGGATAGGCCCGTACGATGAACGCCCGGCTGTGCGACAGCTTGGTATGCGCTGCCTGCAACTTCACCCGTTCGCCGCCCAGAACGGCCCAGTCTTCGCTCCAATCAAACTGAAAGGCTTCGCCAGGCATGAACACCAGCGGCACGAACGTGCCCCGACCCGTCGTCTGCTCCTGGATCTGACGGTTCGCTCTCCACGCCCGGATGAAAGCCGCTACCCGACTGTAGGACCCGTCATAGCCCAGCGCGACCAGATCAGCGTGAATCTGCTTGCCCGTGCGCCGTTGCTTGCGCGATTTGGCCGTCTCCGTCTTCAGCCAGCCCGATAGCCGCTCGGCATACGGGTCCAGCCTGCTTGGCCGGACGACTATCTCAAACTTCGGCTCTACCGCGTCCGACCGGAGGTATTTGCGGATCGTGTTACGCGACAGTCCCGTGCGGCGAGTTATCTCCCGGATCGACATCCCATCACGAAATGCCCAGCGCCGGATGACGCTCAGTAACGCCATGTCTATCACTCCTTGACCCCCCGACAGCCCGCCGGGGTGAGGTTGAGACACGGGTCACTTCTCGGTGGAAATCTTTTGCCTTCGCCGGGTCAGCTCTCAGTGGAAATCAACACTTCCAACGCCTCCTCGATCCATTGGCCAAGGTCGAATTCAGAGACAGATTCCCGATCTTCACCGCAATGCTCGCAGGTTTCTATCCCCCCTTCAGTCTTGATCCTCGCCTTCAGAAATGCGTCGCCGACGCACGCGTAGCAGCAGAAAACATCACTACTCATCCCTGCACCTGCGTCGCGCGCGGCGGGGACCACCGCTGTTACCGATCAATGGCATTCCCTCCGCCCGCCGCTTGGCGGCACTGCGCAACGCCGACAGCGGTGCCGTGAATGCTGCGCATGGATTGCCCTCGATGTTCAGGGGCAACGGCAGGCCGCTTGCCAGCAAAGCATGTTCTGCTTCCCAGGGGGTCGGATGCTCTACCCAGACAATTCGCGCGTGGGCATGCAGCCAGCGGTCGAGCAGCTGTTCACCAGGATTGGTGAAGGTGAGACGACCAGTCGCCCCAACCCGCCGCAGGATCGTGCCGATTTCAGTTTCGAGCAGGCAGCCAAGGGTCAGGCGAAGCGTCGAGCCTGCGGCGTTTCCCCCAAAATGGGTCCGCAGGCGCTGGTGGACATGGGACCGGCTTGGCGGGCGACCGTTGGTCGGTGGCTTTTTGGGGGAGATCCCGCAGTAGAGCAGTGTCCACGCCCCCTGCCGATGGCATTCCGCTGCGTCGACACCGGCCGGGACTACGTCGAAATACCAGCCATAGAGTCCCGGCTTACGCGGCGCAGCCTTCGCAGCCTCGTCGGCCCCGTAAAGCCGCGCGGGGTTCAGGATCGCCTGTGCGATCGGATCATCTTCGAGCGTCGTTATCCAATTCGTCACGAACATCGGTCCAGCTTGCGATGGCGCCACAACCAAGGTTCGGAGAGCACCGTTGGGAGCGAGTGTAACCCGAAGAACAGCGCCATCAACGCCCACTTGCGCCACGATGTGGTAGGATCCCGGGATATCCTGAGAGATCAGGTCTGGCGGTGTGCCAACGCCGCTGCGATCGCCCCGATATCTCCGATCTGACTATACGAGATGATGCGGGGATTATCGGTTGCGACGGGAAAGCGGCTCACCACAAGATGCTCAACCCGTGCTAGGCCGAGTTCATTCAGGAGAAGGCTCTCGCGGTTCACTTCCTTTCGGAGCGCCCGTTCGTAGCTCGCCGACCGCGCGCGGTTGTATCGGGCGACAGGCGAACGTAGCTTCGAGCTTCGTGACGTCCACCAAGTTGTTTTTGCATTGAATATTGAAAATGATGCCATCACGGATCGTGACGACATCGAACTCCTTATGGTTGATGCGTTTGACCGGCGTCAGGGAAAATCCCTGCTGCTCGAGCTCCTCCGACACCGCTTTTTCGAAAATGTACCCCGACCTGATTTGATAGCGCCTGTTTTTATAGAGACAGACGTTGCGCCAGTAGTAGAGGAAGCGGCTCAGCAGAGCGACGGTGCCTGTCAGTTGTCCATCGATCTCGATCAGCGGCGCATAGCTGTTGGTGTTTTCGGTATAGCTCCCCGCACGATGCACCAGCGCCTGCCGGAGAGCTTGCGGAAGGCGCAGCGCAGACGCCACACGCTCGAACTTGCGCCGCGAGAGCCTGACCCAATAGTCATCCTCAGCCAGATCAGCGATGTGCCGGGCGAACGCGGCAGCGAACCGAAATTCGGACCCAGCGAGATCGAACTCGGCGTAGGCTGCTTCCATAAGCCGGATATCGTTTCGAAGCTCTGCTGCAGAGAAGAGGCGGGCGGACGACACAGGCTCGAGGTTGACCGCCTCCACGAGCGCGGGCTCAAGCGGCTGCATGTCGATGATCGACGTCCGTTCGGGCTCGAGGTGCATCCGATCAAGCATCGGATATTCGTGGGATCCGCAGAAGTCGTTGTCCCGGAAGTGCAGCGTGTAATCCTTGAAAACCTCAACCAGCATTGCCTTCTGGTAGAGACCCGTAAGCGTCGCGCCGTTGATTTCGACGAGAGGCAGAAACTGATTCAGCGTATCGATTTGCGGGACGGCCTGTTGCCCGTTGGCCGCCTGTGGTATCGTGTAGAGGAGCGACACCAAGTGCCTGCGCCGCGACTGAAGATAATTGATCACCGCTCCGATCGATCGGAATGCACCCCGGGATGATTGGATATCATGCATTGCGAACGACATACCAATCGCAGCGGCCTGCAGCAGCAGGGTCGTGAACCTCTGCGCAAACGTCTCCCCGAACTGGTAAACGATATGGTGGTGCAGAACGCGAAATCGGCGTGGCTCGCGGGTCATGTCGATCGGCAGGTCCAGGAGCGCTTCCCAGAGCCACGGCTCTTTCAGACCGAAACGTGGGAGATTGATGAGCTCCTCAACGGCGCGGATCGTCTCAAACCAGGCGGAGAAGGCCGACTGCCGATCAAACTTTGCAAGCGCGGCATGCAACCCGGCGCTGTGCTGTTCGATCTGGTCCGCGACGAGCCTACGAGCGTCATCACCAGCGACGGTGTCGCCAGCCCTCCACCCGCCCGTCATTCCATTTTCCCCATAAGCCGGCCGACAGCACCGGCCTCAGCGGCAAGATTGCGATTGTAGACCAGTGGCATACGTGGTGACTTCCATCTCAGCGCGTCTGATAGTAGACATTCATTACTGCGCAGTCGTCGGCTCGATCCAGTTGCCGAGCTGCCAGTCAGCAGTGTGGATCAGGCGCATCATCAGATCCTTTTGTTAGCTGCCATTCGGGGCGTCGAGTGTTGCATCATGCCAGTGCTGCTCGAGCCGCCGCGCGCTCCTCGTGCTCGAACGCCTCGGCAAAGCTATCGAGGTTGGCGCTGGTCATGCCGAGCGCGCGTCCCTCGTCTTGCCAGCTAGCGACGGCCTGTTCGACCTGCGCCAGTATCTCTTTCGCGCGTGGCAGAGTGATGCGAAAGTATGCCAGCACCGACATCAGCGCGTCGATCGTCGCTTCAGGTCCAACCTCTTCCGAGACCCAGGTCTTCAGCTCGCGCATTCGCTCAGGGAATGGATTGATATCGAACGCCGGTGCCAGCCGCCACAGACCACGGTCGACGTGCAGGAAGCCGTGGTTCATCAGATGGTCGTCGACGTTGGTGATCAGGATAGAGAAAGCGATCCTGCGCCATAGCTCCTCGATGTCGGCGGTGGGGGCGCTGCCATTCATCCGAAGCGCATCGACGATCTCGGTATAGGCATGCTCCTGCGCGTCGCCGGGCTCCGCACCGATCATCGTGGCCGCCGAGACGTACATGAGCCGTCCGCCCCCCGCGGGCCGATCGAATCGCCGGATCAGCGCGATCGCGTCGCCATCGCTCTCGATCAGTCGGGCTTCGGCGGCGTCGATGCCGGCGCGGCGGGCCAGCCGCATCGCCAGCACCTCCCCTCGCGTAACCGAGCGCTCGTCGGCGACGCTTGGAAACTTGCCGATCGACAAGCGCCCCTCGTCATCGACGACGGTGCATTTGGGGCGCAGGCCGCCAAGCGATGTGCCGCGACCGCGCAAATAGGCGAGATCGGCTGCGGTCTCGGTATTGGTCTCGACCGCGCGACTGGCGGCCAGAAGGTGACCCAGCTCGATGAGGGGCGGCGTGGTGCGGCGACCATCCTCGGTCGCGCGCTGAGCAGTCCCTTGTTCGTCGACGAGACGCAGCGCCCCCACCCGGCTGACATCGTCCACCGCCAACAGATAATCGAGGCCATTCAGTGCTCGAGCATCGACCTCCTCACCGCGGCGGCGGGCATCCTGCCGCCGCTTGGCATGGTCGCGCTGAATGACGCGCTTGCCCCAGCCGTCTGGCTCGGTGTCCGCGATCGCGGCATGGAAAACAGAACCGGTGCCCACCTTGCGGTGGAATTGTGGGCCGGCAACGAGCGGCAGCGCGGGCTCGAGAGCGAAGCGGTCGGGATCGGCGAGCCAGCCGGCATCATATTCGAAGCCTGCGCTCTCCCGGCTCCCCTGCTGATTGTAATGCAGCAATCCCACGCCGCGGGCTTCGTCGCCGATCTGAATGCCAATCGTCCGCCTCACAGCGAAACCGGCGGTTTGGGCCTGCGGACGCGCTGCGGCATGCGCTCCACGTCGAGCAACAGACCCTGCTCGTCGTTCCTGGCGTCGAGGATGTCTCCGAGGCTTTCGCCGAACCCCAGAACGAAGAACGTCATGGCGTACGTGCCCAGCGCGACCGTCGGATCGCCTTTCTCCAGCTTGAGATATGTGCTCTTGGCCACACCGATGCGTTCGGCCATCATGACCACTGTGAGGCTGCGCTTCTTGCGCGCCAGCGCGATATCAGCGCCCAGCTTCGTCAAGCTGCGCCTCACGCGCGGCGGGAGAGTATCAGCGACAGTCGATCGCATCTAGCGTCTCATATAAGCGCCTATCAGGCTAATACGGTACGTTATACACGACCTTACGCTGGCAGTCGAGATAGCCGGTTCGAGACGCGTTGCCCGGGTTCGACAGGCGCGGATGCAACTGACTGCTCGGGCGGCATCGACAGAACCGGTAATCTCACACGGAGCGTCGGCCGTGGCGGGTTGTTCTTCAGGTCGCCGGCATCGCGGGGAGTGGCACGTGCAAGTCGCATGGCGCGGCGCTATGTCTTTGGTCTACCGATCGGACCGAGCAACCTTCATGAGGCAGAATGAAAGCCCTAGACGCCCTGAAGGCTGCACCCCCTGAGGTGCGCGCCGCCGCGCTTGCCGTTCTCGATCAGGTGTCGGCGCCATTGACCGAGAGACAACTCGCGAGCGCCTTTCGCGCCCATGGCATCGGGCTACTCGATGCCAAACGCCTGGCACGAGCCTTGCGCAAGCTCGATATCATCGCGGTCGCCCCTCGCGGCCCTTGAAGCTCCCGCATTGTGGCTTCGGACTGGCACGGACGCGCTGTCGGGCTATATTCGAAATCGCGCCCAGAACCACACGCGAGAAGGTAGACGATCATGACCGAAGCGACTTGGGGTGAAAGCGCGAAGACACCCGAGATCAACTGGCGGATGAGCGCCTCGCTCGAAAACGTCCCGCGCGGCGATAGCGACGTGGCCGAAGTCGCCAACCTCGAACGGGCAGTTCGCGATTGGCAGAAACTGGACCCCGAGCATCAAGCCGCGGCCGTCTTAACGGTAGAGCATCCTGTCCAGATCGAGGGCGCCTCCAGCACGACCTTTACCGGTGAGGGTATCGCAGCACTGGCGGAGCACCTGCCGGCTTCCAGCACACCAGAGGAGTAAGGCGGCATGGCCAATCCCAGCGTCCGTTTCGAGATGGGGGACTATTACTGGGTTGCCGAACGCGAGAGCGTCGGGTTCACGGGTGCCACCAACTTAGGAGTCGTCGAGTTCCTCATCACCAGCGAGGCTTTGACGCAGCTCCTCGATCGCGATCGCGATACGCTCGATTCCGAAACTGCCCTCGTGGTCTTTATCGAGTTCGAGAGCGACATTCACCGCATAGCACAGCGCGAGTTCGTCAAGCGGCTCGGCGGGGAGCCCCCGATCCTGCTGACTGCGGCCGACGTAGAAAGCTGAAGCCGTGGCGGAAGGAAGCGCCATCCGGATCGATCCATGCCATCCGATGGGCACCATCCCCGAGGTGCCTCAGCTGAGGATGCGGGCGGCACGCTTTCTCACTGATCCAGCACTTCCTCATATCGGCCTGCGCGGCGCAGCTGACGGACAATGCCGTTGAACGCGGCGGTCACCCCCTGCGCCCTGCCAATCTCATTTTCCTGGCGCGCCGCATCCCAATAAAGCTCGAGCGGCCAACGCTCCGGGCAATGCGGTAGCAGGCACCGAAGCGCCAAGCGAACCTCCACGCCGTCCACGCGCGTGTCCGAGCAGCGGGCGACGCCGCTCCGCAGGATATGGACCGATAGCGCGATGACGACGCGCTGGTGGCGAGCGAGCTTTGCCATCGCTCAACGAAAGTCATGCGATTTGAAGCGTGCGGCGTCCTCGGGATCCATGCCCTCAGCGTGCGGCGGCCAGTAGCAGTTGCGCGGCTCCGGCTTCCAACCCGCGTCACCGCGGTCAGGCGATCCGGCATGCTTGGCCCCATCGCCGCGGCCGGTCCGATGGGGGAACGACATCTCGCCCACTCGGTGCAGCAGGTCACCATGGTCGATGATCCGGTCGCAGATGACGTGGATCACCTCGCCCTCTTTCTGCACCCTGCCCTTCATGCCGATCATCGACGCGGACATGATCGTGCGGCGTTGCCGCTCGAACCGATCCGGCCACAGGATGCCGTTGGCGATCCCCGTTTCGTCCTCGATCGTGATGAACAACACGCCCTTGGCCGAGCCGGGCTTCTGGCGCACCAGGATGATGCCGGCGACCTCGACGTGCCGGCCATCCCGAATGTTCGCGAGTTCAGCGCATTCGGTCACGCCACGTCGCGCGAGCTCACCCCGAACGAACGTCAGAGGATGCGCCCGCAGCGAGAGCTGCAGCGAACGGTAATCCTCGATCACTTCGCGACCGTCCGTCAGCGGTCGTAGGTCGACCGACGGTTCGATTCCTTCGGCGCTAATCGTCTCCGCAGCGCGGTCCGCAGCCGCGAACAGCGGCAGCGGTGCCTCGCCAAGGCCCCTCACCTTCCACAGGCCCTGCCGCCGGTCGGCGCCGAATGCGTGAAACGCATCGGCATCCGCCAGCTTCTCGATCGCGGCGCGCTGGACGCCGGATCGACGCCACACGTCCTCGATCGAATCGAAAAATGTCGTGCTGCGCGCCCCTACGATCGCGGCCCCGTCGGCGTTCGACAGCCCGCGCACCTGGCGAAGCCCGAGCCGAACCGCGAGGTAGCGGCCGCCTGTCGGCTCTAACGTGCAGTCCCACCGGCTCGCGTTAATGCACGGGGGCCGGACCTGGACATCGTGCGCCTGAGCGTCGCGCACGATCTGCGCGGGCGCATAAAATCCCATCGGCTGCGCGTTCATGAGCGAAGCACAGAAGACGTCGGGATGGTGATGCTTCATCCAGCTCGATGCGTACGAAATCTTCGCAAAGCTCGCCGCGTGGCTTTCCGGAAACCCATAAGAGCCGAAGCCCTCGAGTTGGCGGAAGGTGCGTTCGGCGAAGTCGCGGGGATAACCGCGGGAAACCATACCCTCGACCAGCTTCTCCGAGAAATGCGAGACGCCGCCGGTGACCTTGAAGGTCGCCATGGCGCGGCGCAGCTGATCCGCTTCGGCCGGGGTAAAGCCCGCGCCGACTATCGCGACCTTCATCGCCTGTTCCTGGAACAGCGGCACGCCGAGCGTCTTTTCCAGCACCGCGCGGAGCTCCGGCCGGGGATATTCGGGCTTCTCCAGCCCCTCGCGCCGACGCAGATAGGGATGAACCATGTCGCCTTGGATCGGCCCCGGTCGGACGATCGCGACCTGGATCACGAGATCGTAGAACCGGCGCGGCTTCATCCGCGGCAGCATCGACATCTGCGCGCGGCTTTCGATCTGGAAGGTGCCGAGCGTGTCGGCCTTCTGGATCATCGCGTACACCGCCGGATCGTCGTCCTGGAGGTCGGCCAGGCCGACGCGGACGCCCTTGTCGTGCTCGAGCATGTTGAAGGCGCGGTTCATGCAGCCGAGCATGCCGAGGCCGAGCACATCGACCTTCATGAACTTCAGCGCATCGATGTCGTCCTTGTCCCACTCGATGATCTGGCGATCTTCCATCGCGGCGGGCTCGATCGGCACGAGATCGTCGAGCCGATCATGGGTCAGGACGAACCCGCCGGGGTGCTGGCTCATGTGGCGGGGCACGCCGATCAGCTTGCGGGCCAGTTCCAGGGTCAGGCGCAGCCGTCGATCGCCGATATCGAGGTTCAGCTCCTCGACCTGCTTCTCGCCCACGCCTTCGGCGGACCAGCCCCATACCAGCCCCGCCAGCGAAGACGTCAGGTCTTCGGGCAACCCCAACGCCTTGCCGACATCACGCACCGCACCGCGCGCGCGGTAGCGCTGGACCACCGCGGTCAGCGCGGATCGATCACGCCCATAGGTTTCGTAGATCCACTGGATGATCTCTTCGCGGCGCTCATGCTCGAAGTCGACGTCGATGTCGGGTGGTTCGCGCCGCTCCCCCGACACGAAGCGCTCGAAGAGAAGCTCGTGCTTGATCGGATCGATCGACGTGACGCCGAGTACGAAGCACACGCACGAGTTGGCAGCCGAGCCACGCCCCTGGCACAGGATGCCGCGGCGGCGTGCTTCGCGCACGATCGCATAGACGGTCAGGAAATAGGGCGCGTAACCCAGCTCGCCGATCAACCGCATCTCGTGACCGATCTGGTCGGTATAGGCGGCCGGGACGTTGCCATCGAACATCCGCTCGACCGCCTCGGTGGCCAGCTTCTGCAGCGCGTCCTGCGCGCTCAGGCCGTCGATCAGCCGCTCGTGGGGATATTGATAGGACAGCTCACCAAGATCGAAGGTGCAAGCCCGCGCGATATCGACGCTGGCGCGCAGCGCATCGGGATAATCACGAAAGCGCCGGACCATTTCCTCCGGTGATTTGAGCGCGCGATCAGCGTTGATCTCACGGCGGTAGCCGAGCTCATCAACGGTGCACTTCTCGCGCACGGCCGTAACCACGTCCTGCAGAAGGCGGGCTTCGGGCGCATGGTAGAGGACGTCACCGGTTGCGACCGCGCGAACCCCGGCGCCGCCAGCCTGCCTAGCCAGCGTATCGATACGGACAGCGTCGTCCGGCCGCCGTCGCTGGAACAGCGCCATGTACCCGCGTCGGCCGTAAACCGTCTTCAGGTCGGCAAGTGCCGCAAGGTTCGCCTGATCCGCCTCGTCCGGTAGCAGGATAGCGATGATTCCCTCCGACCATGGCTCAAGGTCGTGCCAGTGCAGCAGGCAGCCCCCCTTCCCCGCCCGCTTCTTCCCGACGGTCAGGAGCCGTGTGATCCGTGACCAGGCGGGGCGATCGGTCGGATAGAGGATCAGGCGGCGCCCGCAGGAGAGATCGACACGCGTACCCGCGATCGAGCGGACGCCGGTCGCCTTTTGCGCCTCCCAGGCGCGCACGCGCCCGCCACCGTACCGATGTCGCTGATCCCAATCGCGGAACACCCGAGCAGTGCCGCCGCCGCGAACAGCTCGTCGGGGCTCGACGCGCCGCGCAGCAGAGAGAAATGGGTGAGCACCTGAAGCTCGACATAGGGCGCGCTCATGCGAACACGCCGTGGATCCACCAGCTGAGATCGCCGGTATCATCATGTGTGCCGTCGCCGCGCCGGAATACCCAGAAACGGCCGCCTGCCTCATCCTCGACGCGGTAATAGTCCCGTACCGCCCAGGTTTCGGCGTCGCGGCGCCACCATTCGCCGTGGATCCGCTCGGGGCCATCGCCGGCGACGACCTTGTGCGCTTCGCCACGCCACTCGAAGCGCCGCGGCGGTTGGTCGGGCAGCAGCGCAATGACGCCCCATAAGGGCTCTGGCCTGGCGAAGAGCCGAACCGGCCGCAGCCATGTCGGCCACCCTGCCGGCATTTCGACCGGGTCGGCGTGCGCGACCGCTCGCTCGGGTACATGGCTCGGGATCGGCGCGATCCGATAGACCGCATTCGCGCCGATGCGGCCGGCGACGACATCGACGAGGCGCGCGGGGTCGCGCACCAGAACCTCGCCAGCTAGCACTGCGCCGAGATCCACTGCATCGAGCGGCTCGGTATGCGGTGCCACCAGCAGGAAATGCTCAAGGCCCATTCCGGGATCGATGCGCTCGATCCTGAGCTTCATGAGGCGCAAGAGATGGGAGACGTCGCGTGTCGGCCGCGATGTCCCGACAGCCACGACCTGTTCGGTCCCATCGACGCAAAGTCCCGACAGGCGGAGCGATCGCGCACCGAGCCCGCTCGCCTGCAGCACCTCGGCCAAATCGCCGAGCAAATCCTCCATCACCTGTGTGATCGCCTCGGCCGTGCTGATCGGTTCGAGCAGGCGGCGCTCGACGGCTGGAAGGGTGACATCTTCGCGCGGCGTTATCGGCTCCGCCACGCCGCCGAGCGCTTGATCGAGCCGAGTGATGGCGGGCAGGCCCAGCCGCCGCGCGAGCGGGCCGCGCGCGACCGGCAAAAGGTCGGCGATGGTCTCGAATCCGAACCGCTTGGCGGCGCCGAGTGCCGTCCCGGTCAGCCGCAAGGCGGCGATCGGTAGCGGCGATATCGCTGGTATCGTACCTCCCGCGGGCACGATCATCAGATCCTCCCGGCCGAACCGGGCGAGCGCGTGTGCGGCACCAGGGGTGTCTGCGACCGCAATGCGCGCGGTGAAGCCGGCGCGCTGGCAGAAGGTGCGCAGGCGTCGGCAAAAACGCTCTTCTCCCCCGTAGAGGTGATCGCAGCCGGCGAGGTCCAGCCACAGGCCGTCGGTCGGCGTCGCGGCCGCAATGGGCGACCAGCGCCGAACGGCAAACAGCGCCAGGCGGTCGAGCAGGACCGCGTCCGCCTCTGGCTGGGCGGGCCGGAAGTCGAGATCGGACACCAGAGCGCGGGCATGGGTGGCGGCCATTCCGACATGGATGCCGAGCGAGGCCGCCGCAGCGCATGCAGCCACGACTTCCTCACGCCGCCCGACCTTGCCGACAAGCGCCAGCGGAGCGTGAACGGTTGCGGGCCGTGTCACGATCATGGCCGGTCGCGTGACCGCCGCAGCCTTGTACGGATGGCTCGCGGCTTCCGATCGCCGCCCGAGTTCGCGCATGGGCGGCTGTGCATGCGCCGGAAGCGCCGCAATCTTGCCGGCAACCTCGACCTTGGTCGAGGATTGCGCCCGCGCCCAGCGCGCACCCGGCCGCCATCCGCCACCCCTGGGGACAGAGCATTCACCCGGATCGTCGTCGATCGGGAGGTGGAGCGCTAAGCGCTCAGGCCGCGGCGTGGCGTGCCGGTCCAGCCGTCTCAGCCGCTCGATGGCCAAGTGCGGCAGGAACAGCGAGACAACCCGTCTCATCGCACCCCTCCACGATCAATGAGAAGGACCCGCCGGTGCGTTGACGCGCCAGCTCGACCGACCAACGGGCGCGTCCCACCCCGGCAACCGTGAGCCGCTGCGACGGGGCGCTGGCAACCCGCCAGCGCGTCCAGGCAGCGGAGGGCTCGCCGAGCGGGTCTTGCGATCGGCCCCGCCAACGGCGCAGGAGCAGTACGGGAATGTCGGCTTCCGCCGCGACAAGCTGCAGGCGGCGCGTGGCGACCATCGAAACCTTTGCCGCCTCAGCCACCACCGCTGCCGGCGTGCCATCCCGGATCGCGTCCTCGACGACCGCCAGAAGCGCGGCGTCGTCCTTGGGCTGGGCGTAGATCACGTTTGCCGAGCACAACCCGGCTTGCGCCAAGCCGGGCGCGTAGAGATCGTTCCGGCAGCTTGCCCAAAGCACCGGGGCACGCATGTTTCGCGCTTCCCGCGCGGCAACCCCGGCAAGAAACAGCGTGGCAGCCGCATCGTCGACCAAGGAACAGGTGCGTGCGGCGACCTCGTGCAACGCTCCAGCCCGGAGCCCTCCCCCGTTCAGACGATTGTCCAGGTCACCAACCCCGAACGGCAGGACCCGGTATTCGGCGATCGGCATCGCAATGCTTCGCAGATGGGCGATGCTCTGAGGAAGCGAATCGAGGGCGGCTGACATGGTGGTTAGACTCTACATGTTCGCCTTATGTTCCGTCACCGCCGACGCTTGGTCAACGGATTTATGTCTCCCGGATCGAGTCTTTGCGCTTGACCGCAGCCGAGGGCCGGACGGTACGGCGTCGTAACGACACGCGCTCTACAGCGTGATTCGAGTGAGTTGTCAGTATCGCCGCGCATGATCGCGGGCATCGGCACGAAAACTGGCAGTACGTGTTGCGTGGAACGGGTACACAACAGACCAAAAACAAACCAAGAAGATTTCGCTTTCGTTCTGCCATCGGCTGACTCATAGAATCGAGATGCCGATCCGCCCCGAAAACCGCTGGCTTTACCCGATCGACTGGCGCCAGCTGTCGGACGTGATCCGGTTCGATCGGGCCGGCGCGCGCTGCGAGCACTGCTCGAGACCGCATATGCGTCGGGTCGCACATCTTGGCGATGGTCGCTGGTGGGATGCCGATGCCGTGTGTTGGCGCTCCGGCCGTGGCAAGCGGATCGCGCTTAAGGGCGGCTTCATTCTGGCGTCGGTACGAACGACTTATGTCGTGCTGGCTTGTGCGCATCTCGATCACGATCCAGGCAACAGCATGCCCGGCAATCTCGCGGCGCTCTGCCAGCGTTGCCATATGATCCACGATGCGGCCGAGCATCGATGGCAGCGCTGGTGGAACGTCTTTCGCCTGCGCGCAATCCGCGACCTGTATGAAGATCCGCGCGTCACGCGAGAGCGCAGCGCGCATTAGAAACCCGGCCGAAGGCTTTGCGTTGGCTCGGGCGCCAGCTCGGCGATCGCCCCCTGCCCGCACCCGGGCTGATACACCTCGACCACGTCATGATTAGCCAGTTTGTGGACCATCAGGCGGGCGCCCGCGACATGCACATCGTCGAGCAGCATCATTGTATCGGCGCTCGGCACGGCTAAGGTCCGGCCAGATCCACTAGGGAGAGTAAGTAGCATGAACATCGGTGAACTGGCCAAGGGCGTCGCTGGGACGACAGGCACGAGCGAGGCAGAGGCCAAGGCCGCAATCGCCGCCGTGTTCGACCAGATCGCAAGCGCGGCCGCAAAAGGCGAAGAAGTCTCGATCGCCGGCTTCGGCAAGTTCTCGGTCAAGGATCGTCCCGAGCGCCAGGGCCGCAATCCGTCGACCGGCGAGGCCATGACCATCGCTGCATCGAAGAAGGTCTCGTTCACGCCCGCCAAGGGCCTGAAGGACAAGCTCTAAGACCAGAGTGCCGGCGGGCGAAGCTTGCCGGCACCACGATAGGGTGCTCGGATGTGCAATCGATACAGGCTGACGGCGAAACAGGCGGAGATAGCCGCGACATTCGGCATCCGCCCGCCTTACGAGCCCGACGAGACGTACCCGGCTCCCGACATCTTTCCGACGGGCAAGAAGACGCCCTTCTTCGGCCAAGTGGTCATCGAGGACGGCACCGACCGGAAGATCGAACGGATGGAGTGGGGTGTACCGACCCAGGTGCCGAGCAAGCGCGACCCAAGCGTAAAGCTCACCAAATACGTGACCAACGTGCGCAATCTCAACTCGAGCTTCTGGCGGTCGATGCTGACAACGCCGGCGCGCCGTTGCCTGGTGCCGGTAACGGCGTTCTCCGAGTTCGGGATCGCGCCTGGCGAGGACGGAAAGAAGCCGCTGCACTGGTTCGACGTGCCTAGCCGCCCGATTTTTGCCTTTGCCGGAATCTGGCGACCGACCGAGCGCGGGAATGCTTACGGATTCCTGACCACCGAGCCGAATGCGATCGTCGCGCCGATCCATCCAAAGGCGATGCCGGTGATCCTTCACGACGACGACTATGATCGCTGGCTATCGGCACCATGGGACGATCTGAAGGGGCTCGTCGCCCCCTACCCTTCCCAGTTGATGCGGCTCGGCTGACACGCTCATAATCCCCACGATCCAGCATCCGCTGCTGCGCTTTCATGCACTTCGCCGGTGCGCGCGCCAGGCATCATTCCAGTCGTCGTGATGCTCGGGCACGCGGCTGATGAGTTCGCGCCCGTTCGCTGTCAGGTGATCGCGTGCCTTTTCGAGCAGGCGGTCGGCCGCACGGCCCCGGTCACCGTAAACGATCACACGGCGGACCTTCTCCGGGATCGCGACGAAGGCTAGCCGTTCGACACCGCCCAGCGCCCATGTCGGCGTCCCGAACCATTCGGTCGCCGACCGGGCGTCCTCGATCCCTTCGGCAAGGCCCAGCTCGTCGGTCGCAGGCGCAAGACGGATCGCAGCTGTGCCGAGCAGTCCGAGCGCAACCTTCGGCTTTGGGATGGGCTTGCGCAGCACATCGACAGGATCGAGGAAGGTCCGCTGGACGGCAACCAGTCCGAGGTCGTTTTCGACTGCGGCGATCATCGCGGGCATTACGCGTCTGTCGGCACCGGAGCCGAATATGGTCGCCGGGTTGAAGCGCAAAGCCTTGGGATGGGGCGCGGCGAGGCCGCGGGCGACGAGATAGGCTTCGGCGAGCGTGCCCGCGACCGGCACGCTGGCATTCCAGAGACGCAGGGCGAGCGCGCCCATGTCGCGCTTTGGTTTTCCCTCCGGCATTGCCACCGCAGAACGGTCATGGAGCTTTTGGCGCTGAAGCGCCTTCAGCACCTCGAGCGCTGTACAGCCGGCAAAACAGTGGAAGAGGATCGCGGAATCGCCGAGGCGGACGGACAGGCTGGGTGAGCCATCATCATGGGCTGGGCAGCGGCATTCGCCGCGGGTGCCACGCCATACCCCGCCGAGCTGTTCGACAATGTTCCTGGCTCGAACTTCGGCATCGAGCGGTAGTCTCGCCATCGGCCACGTCCTGTGAAGCTGATAGGTTTCGGTCACTTTTGGCCTCCGGAAAATATCACCGAAGGCCAGGCGGCATCCTCCACTCTGGATGGTCGGCAGGAGACGATTGGCCGCGCGCGGCGCGACGATCTCCTTCGTCCAGGTGTCGCCCCGAGCGAGGATCGTCACCCGACCGGGTCGAGACCGCCAAGCGGGCTCGGCCACAGCGCAGCGTAAGGTAGAGCCGTGCGGCCAGGTCGCTCCCGCCTCTCATCAGCTATGCTCGGCTTCCGCCTTGGTCAGGATCGAGAAGGTGTCGGCAATCAGTTCGGTGCGGTAAGAAACCTCGTTGCCTTCGCCGTGGTTGCTCTCGCGGACCCGGCCGGTGACATGCACCAGATCGCCCTTCCCGGCTGCTTCGACTTGGGGTCCGACATTGGAGAAGCACACGACGCTGTTCCACAGCGTGTCGGTCTTCCAGTCGTCGCCGTCGCGCCGGTTATAATTGGCGGCGACGCTCACATAGGTGACTTTCTCGCGCGCCGTGATTTTGCCGATGCGACCGATGATCCGGAACTCGGCAATATTCTGTGGCATGATTTCCTCCTTGGTTGATGTTGGGGTCGGATCCGGCGGGCCTGTGCGAGCCTAGTCGCGCTCCTCTTGGCGGTGCCGAAAGTGGTAGCGCGCCAAATTCTCGGGCGTCGCGTATGTGTCGTAGGCCGTTGTCCAGTCGCGCCGGATAGCCTGCTGCGCCGTCCGAAGTGGCACGCGGCGCTCGCAAACCAGTCGCCACAAGACATAGGCCAAGGCATTCTTGTCGGCCGCGTTCGCGTGGCCGCGCCGGGGCTGGAGCCACAGATCGCGTAGGTCGAGCGGCGCGCCGCCAAGCGAGATCGGGATCAGATGGTCGAGTTCGTAATTGGCGAAGGACTCGCCCGGATGCTGCGCATCCATCAAGCGCCGTTTGACGGGCGCGGTAACCGCGAAGGCGGGGCGGACCGATCGGGCATAGCCGGGTCGGCAGATCGTCGTGCCGATGTTCGCCTGAGTAATAGAGGGATCGACGGCCCCTGGCGTGTCGCGGGGCGGCAAGATGCCGGTTCGGTCCACCCGCAAGAAGGGATTGCGGAGCGCCGTCGATAGGCCGGCAACGGCATCGCAGAAGTCATGCGTCGCAGCGACGCTGCAGGCCGAAACCTCCCCTCGCCTCCCAGCCCGCTTGTCATCGAACGGCCGATACCAGAAGCCGATGGCGATCAAGAGCGCCAACCCGCCCGATATAGCTTGCAGCTTCAAGAGCGAATGGCCCGTATATCCACCGTCGTCCCAGTCAACTCGAAACCACTCGACAACTGAATCAGCTAGGTGCTGGCCTAGCTGACAATTTCCTAAAGCGGTTTGAAACACATCTCCCATGGTCATGGTGCAATACCGTGCCTCTAGTCGCAATAGATTACGCCGTATCACTCCATAATCGCGAATGGATCGCTCCAGATGTGTTGTTGTTTGCCTTCCGCTTCAGGTTTAACCTTTTGATATCGATGTCCTCTAGTCGCTGACATCTGCCTGGGTTCAATTTAGCATTGGTGCATTGATGTGCTTCCGGCGAGTATCCTAGCGAAGGCAATTCAACTCTGTGCCGCCGGGCTAGCCGTGGCCGGAACGCCATCTCCCGCGTCGCTCGCAATCTCCGTTCGTTCGGGTGCGGTCCTCGCTAGGCAGCCCGGCAACGCAGCTGACGCAGAGGCGACGGTGCGTGATCTGATCGCGTTGGGCGCGGACTTCGAGGCGGGGCCGCTGGCGATCCGAGGCCGTGATTTCGCAACTTACGGTATCACGCCGGCAACGGTTTTTGATGCCTGCGCGCTATCGCATATCGACGACGACCGGTCTTCTATCGGCTCCGTGGGCGCGCTCTCGGCGTCGAACGTCGCAGCCCTCGTTCGTCGCGCCTTTGGCTCGCGGATCACCGATACGATCCGCCCAATGAACGCCAGCTACGGCGCGCGGTATAGCTGGCACAAGTTCGGCCAGGCGGTTGATTTCGTTCCCGCAGGCGGCGTCCACGCGATCGACCGCGAGAAGATCCGGGCCCTCATGGCACAGAGCGGTATCCGTATCATAGAGCTGCTCGGGCCGGGGGATCGCGGTCACGCGAACCACTGGCATGTGGCGTTCGCGCGACCCGGACAGGTCATCGACCGGACCCGACCGATCGAAGGCGACGAGGACTGGATCATCACCGTCGCACAGGGCGACGCGCCGTCCCCACCGACGCCCGCCGGAGTTGAGGCGGCCCCCGCACCGACCGCGCCGGCCTCGGCCCTCGCCCTTGCCGCCAATGCACCGGCGCAGTGGGACGTGTTCGCAACCGAAGAGTGGCGCGCAGTTCATGGAGGTGGCTCATGATCCGATACCTGACGACCAAGCTGGGCGGCACTACTGGCGCCATCGCGCTGTGCGTGGCCGGCGTCGTGGCGGTCGCGGCCCCACAACCCGCCTACGCGTCGGACTGGGGGTGTCAGGTGGTCCTCTGCCTTGCGACACCCGGTTCGCCGACGAAATATGTCGAGTGCGTCCCGCCGATCACGAAACTCTGGAACGCCCTCGCTATCGGCGGCTCGTTCCCGACCTGCACCGGGGTCGGCGTCAAAATGAAAAAGGCCAAGCACGGCTACGACCTGACCGTGACGCAGGCCGATGGCGGAACGTCGCGGTACGCGCTCGACACCCGCTACCAGACGGTGACGCAGCAATGATCCACGCCATCGCCGCGATCACCATGCTCGCGCAGCAATGCGCGCCTGAGATCGCGACCGAGGCGGTTGTTCCCCTGGTCGTGACCGAAAGCGGCGGCGACGATCTGGCGATCAATATCAACAAGGGGCCGCGTGTCCGCGCCGCGTCGATCGCCGACGGTGCCGCGCTGGTGCGGCGGTACATGGCGGCCGGCTATACGGTCGATGTCGGGTTGGCTCAGGTGAACTCCGCCAATTTCGCGCGGTTGGGCGTTACCGTCGAACAGGCCTTCGACCCCTGTACGAACCTGCGCCTCGCATCCTCGATCCTTCGGGCGGGATATGGCCTCGCGATCCAGCATTATACGGGGCTGGACGCGATCTCAGCGACCTATTCGCTCTACAACACCGGCACGCTGACGCGCGGTTTCCACAATGGTTATGTCGGTCGCGTTTGGTCGGCCGCGAGCGGCATGGGGACGATCCAGACACCCCCGCCCATCCCGGGCTCGGCGTCGGCGCCGACCGCCACGCCCGCCTCGGCAAAGCAAGGGATCGCCGAAGCTAGCTGGGTGGTGGGGCAGATCGATCCCAGCGCGGTTCAGGTCTTCAAATGAGCGCGGATAACAGCGTTGCGCGGGGCGGCCTCGACGCGCAGACGCAAGCCGAACAGGCTGCGTTCCAGATCCCGCCTGAGCTGGCGACACGTTATGAGGTGCGGATCATCGAGCCGTCCGACGGCAGCGAGCGCCGCGTCGGCATGTTCCTGCCGACAGATCGTGAGAACCCGTCGATCGAGATTGCCGGCGATCGCATCATTGCTCGAAACGAGGATCCCGACACCGTCTCGGCCCTGGTCACGATCGCCAAGCACAATGGCTGGGCGGGGATCGACGTCGAAGGTTCGCCTGAGTTTCGTCAGGCCGTGTGGACGGCGGCCTCGCGCGAAGGCCTGACCGTGCGCGGCTATGAGCCGAGCTTCGACGAACAGGCGCGAATGGAAGAGCTGCGTCGCGCCGATGCTGCACGACGCGACCGTGAGGTGGCGGAGAAGCCGGCCCCGACTGTCGAACCCGTCGCTCCGACGGCGGCTGTCGGGGCGACGGAGGCGACAGTCCTCGCGCCGTCGGCCGACGCGGAGAGGAACGGCGCGCCTCAGCCGTTGCCAAGCGGACGCAGCACCGAATTGTCCGACGCAGACAAGCGCCTCCTGTTGACGGTGAGCGTCCACACGCAGGATCGCAAGGCGCTCTACGCGGCCGTCAGCGAGGACATGGACCCCTTGCGGAGGGAGGTTCAGGCCGAACGTATCGATCTGAACAGGGATGCGCTGAACGGGGCGCTGGAGCGGGCCTTGGAAAGCCCGACGCTGGTCAGCGCCTTCTCAAGGTCCGGTTATGAACCCGACGGTCTGCGCCAGATGGCGCGCGACGGCGCGTGGGACAGCGAGGTCGCCGATGCGGTCTACATCGTCCGCTCCGGGCTCAACCGGCACGAAGTCGCGCGCGAATCCGGTGCGAACGTGCCGCTCGGCGGCGCGCTCGCCGCCACGCCCGCAGACCGCCTGGCCGGCGAAGCGACGGCTGCGCCCGAGCGACAGCCCGAACAGGAACCCCATATCGTTCGGGAGGAGCGCCTTCATCAGGCCGCGCCTGAGCGACGTCACGAAAATGACGAGCTGGCCGAACTGTTCCTGCATGGCGGGGCGGAACGGATCGCCGCCGAACCGCGCCTCGCCAACGCGCTGCAGGCGCAGGCGGCGATGGATCAGCACCTTGGTGCGGCGTTCGATGGCGACGCGGAACGGATGACGTCCGCGAGCTTGGAGAGCCGCCACATGATCTCGGACGTGCTGCGGCGCGGCCTGGATGTTTCGGTCCGCGAGCCGACGCCTGTTCGGCAGGTCGAGCCGATCCGCCCCACCCACGATCTCGAGAGGTAAACCCCAAGCCATGGAGACCCGTATGAAGTTCACTCAAGGCATGGGCCGGATGTTGTCCGACGCCCGCGCGCGGCAGGTCATCGGCTTTGTCGGTGCGCTTGCCCTCATTTCGATCGCGCAGCCGGCCTTTGCCGATGGAACCGCGATCGAAGGTGGCCTCAACACCATCAAGACGTGGATGACCACCGTCGCGTCGGTGGTCGGCGTCATCGCCGTCATGGCGGTCGGCTATGCCAAGCTGACCGGTCGGATGGATTGGGGAAAAGCGGTCACGGTGCTGATCGGCATCGGCATCATCTTCTCGGCAGCGACAATCGTCGGCTGGATGGGCGGATCGGCGTAGCATGGAAGACAAGCTCACCGAGGATAAGGTGTTCCTCGCCCTGACCAGACCGTCGGTGTTCATGGGATTGCCGCTCGAGGCGATCCTGCCGATCATCATGGTCTGCATGGTGATCTGGGGGATTTTCCACAATCCGTTTTACCCCCTGGCCTTGTTCGGCGCGCTTTACTTCCCGGCGCGCATGATCTGTCACTACGATTTCAATGCGTTCCGGCTGTGGGGCCTGTGGTTCCAGACCGGCTTCCTATCCAAGAACCGCAAGTTCTGGGGGGGCGGGAGCTACTCTCCCGTCCGCCTCGCCAAAGGCGTGAAGCGGAAGCATTTCGGCAATGACTGATTCCAGGCTGAAGCATAAGAAGATCGCGGTTCGCGAGACGGATGACATCAAGTTCATTCCCTACACGCGGCACATCGACGACACGCTGGTTGCTCTCGAAGACGGCTCGCTCATGCGCATGTATCGCGTCGATGGGCGGCCGTTCGAGACCAGCGACATCGGCGACCTCAACACCTGGCATAACAAGCTAAACATCGCGTGGCGCTCGATCGGTGACGATCGCGTCGCGCTGTGGACCCACCTCGTGCGGACAGCCACCGACCCCGTTCTTGGGGGCGACTTCCATTCCGACTTCGCGCGAGCCTTGCAGGAAAAATACGCCGACACGCTGAAGGAGAAGGTCCTCTACCACAACGAGTTCTACGTCACGATCATCGTCCGGCCGTCGAGCATGGCCGGCGAGCAAGTGACGCGGCTTTTCTCGAAGCGGAAAGCCAACGCCGAGATCGACGATCGCGCGCTCACGATCATGGCGGACAAATGCCGCGACTTCGAAACGCTGCTCGCCGATGTCGCGCCGGAGCCGCTCTCCCTGTATGAGCACAACGGCGTCCTCACATGGGGATTACTTAGTCAAGCGATCGTGCAATACTTGGCACGGTCGCTTTCTTTTTGTCAGCTACTGTTGAGCCTGCGGTCGCAGTTACTGAAGCGGTTCCGCCGGCGTCGCAACATCTTTTTGTCAGCTACTGTTGAGCCTGCGGTCGCAGTTACTGAAGCGGTTCCGCCGGCGTCGCAACATCTTTGAACCCGGCCAGCTGTAAGGCGTAAATAGCGCCCCCTACGCATCGGTAGGGTGTCTCTTCCGTAGCCCAGTTGATCTGGGCTCTTCGCCTTGATTTCGCTTCCGGACGCGCAATTTCGAGCAGCTCTGCAGTCGTGACTATGCGGTCATCCACCGCGAGGGTGCATGACGATGAGGATCCGCGGACGACCACATTGAACGGCGTCACGGCGGTGTGACTTGCACATCCCAGCGTAGCGATCAGAAAAGCCGCTGCCACGATCGGGAAGATCAAGGGTTTCATAGTCCGATGATGCCCAAGTCGCGATCACTCGGCAATGTCTGCTACTTATCTCGGCAAAACATCCGGATCTTTAGATCATGAACCGTTGCCCTTTCGATGACGGATAGCTGGTCTGAGCCTGTTGCAATAAGCGTCCCGCTGACCGGTCCGCTCTAACCTCACATCCGGTCGCCGCTCAGTCACGGCTGCACCACAATCCCGCTTGCGTCGGGTCTGGCTCAGAAGGACCGGAACCACTTTTTCGGCATTTCAAGCCAAGAGACGCGAACGGTCCGTCCACCTTGCATCCGGCAGGGACGATGCCCTGCAGGAACTCGTATAACTGGTTTGTTCAAGCAGCTTTGAGCAGCGCCCCCTTGGGCACGACGCCGGCCGAGGAAAACTGCCACAACGCGATCAGCAATTTGCGGGCGAGCGCCACGATCATCACACGCCTGATGCGACCGCCATTTGCTTGGACCCGATCCGCGTACCAGAGGGTCAATTCGGACTCGGGCTGGTGTCGAAGCCATAGCCATGCGACCTGAATCATCATCGTGCGCAACCTCTTGTTGCCCGCCTTGGAGACACCCTGCTCGCGGTCCATGGCGCCGCTTTGCCAAGGCGAGGGAGCAAGGCCGGCGTAGGCCGCTACCTGCCGCCTGTTACTGAAGCTACGGAAGAAGCCCTCCCCCTGCAGGACCGAAGCGAACTCAGGACCGATGCCGCGCAGTTCAAGGAGCCGGGCGCTTCCTGCTTTCTCGTCCCCATCTGCCGTCTTCGTTTCAAGCAAGGCGTCCCGTTCGCGTTCAACCTCCTTGATCTGTCCCATAACCAGTTCCAGCCGGTCGAGTTCACGCTCTATCTCGCGACGAACGTGTTTTGGGAGAGGACGATTGTCGCCGGTAACAAGCTCGTCCAGCCGAGTTCGGCGGTTAGCGTGTAGCGGCTCGAAGTCGCCGACGCCCTGAGCGAACAGCAGGCCCTTGATCCGGTTGACGTGGCGAACCCGTTCGGCGACCAACGAGCGCCGCTCGCGGCAAACGCGACGCGATCTTCGTCCTCCACGCTTGGCACTGCCACCATAGCACAAACCCGCGGCTCGCCGCGTTTGTAGGCCAGCAACGTACGTACCAGAGCTTCGCCATCAAGCTTGTCGGTCTTGGCTCGCCGACTGCGTCTGGAGGCCGCGATAGAGGCAGCATCTACGACGTAACTTTCAACGCGTTCCTGGACCAGGCAACGATGTATCCAGAAGCCGTCGAGGCCAGCCTCCTGGATGACAACTAGCGGATACTGTTCGCCTGTCCGAGTCCGCGCTTTCGCCTGTAATTGCTCGAAACGCTCAAGCAGCGCCGGAACGTCGCCCCCCTTGACCTGATGTCGCGAGATACGCTCGCCCCGCCCTGGTGACAGCGACGTCACCAGCCACGTGGAGCGGCTTAGTTCCAGAGATACGAATATGGCGTTCAACTGCGTGCTGACAGCAGCATGAGATGGCACGGACATGGGCAACCTCCTTCACGACAAAACGGGAAGATCAGTTTGCCCTAAACGGCACTGCCCCGCACCCATGGGATCTTTTTTCACGACCGATGGAGGTGCTGCACTTCATCCTGACCGGCGACCGCATCCGCGTGCCGCTGCTCGACGGCAGGCTGGGCCAAGCCTGTATGCCTCACGCGTGGTGTTCGGTCGCGAGGCGGCCGAGATCCGGCTTCCGCACAAGTCGCATTTCCTCGGAATGTTCGGCGTGCGCGAGTATGTCGCCAGCACGCGGACCGGTCAGTTCAACAGCCTGCTCACGCTCGACTTCCCGTTCGTGCTGACCCAGAGTTTCGCGCCGTTGGTGAAGTCGGTCGCGAGCGAGCGGTTCACCAAAAAATACAAGCAAATGGTCTCCTCGGACGATGCCGGCGTCAGCCAGGCGGAGGAACTGCTCGACGGCGTCGACGATCTCATGGCGAACCGCTTTGCCATGGGCGAGCATCACCTCTCGATCGCGGTAATCGACGAGAACCCGAAGCGGCTGCTGGAACGCTTGTCGATCGCACGATCGGCAGCGGCCGACACAGGCATGGTCATGGCGCGCGAGGACGTCGCGCTGGAGGCAGCCTTCTGGGCGCAGCTTCCCGGCAATTTTCGGATGCGCGCGCGCCCCGCGGTCATCAACACGCGCAATTTCGCAGGCTTGAGCCCGTTCTACACCTTCCCGGCAGGCCGCAAGTCTGGAAACCACTGGGGCGACGCGGTAACGCTGCTCAAGACGCGCGCGGGCTCGTCCTTCTGGTTCAATTTTCACCGTGCCGACATCGGCCACACGCTCATCATCGGGCCAACCGGTGGCGGCAAGACGGTGCTGCAGAACTTCCTGCAAGCGCAGCTCGAAAAGACCGGCGCGAAACAGGTGTTCTTCGACAAGGACCGCGGTGCCGAGATCTTCGTCCGCGCCTGTGGGGGCACCTATCTGGCGCTGCGCGACGGCGAGCCTACCGGGTTCGCGCCGTTGAAGGGTCTCACACCGTCGCCGCGCGACATAGCATTTCTGCGGCAATTCATCCGCGTCCTGGTACGCCGGGACAACCGGCCGCTCAGCGTCACGGAAGAGCGACTGATCGACGAGGGTATCGAGGCGGTGATGCGGCTGCCGGCGCCGTCGCGCTCGTTCAGCGCGTTGCGCGAGATGCTGGGCTACGCCGATGCCGAAGGCATCGGCGCCCGGCTGGAGCGCTGGTGTCTGGGCGGCCCGCTCGGCTGGGCCTTTGACGGTCCGCAGGACGAAGTGTCGATGTCGGCGCGGTTCATCGGCTTCGACATGACGGACTTCCTCGAGAACCCGGAAATCCGCACTCCCACGATGTTGTACCTCTTCCACCGTGTCGACGAACTGCTGGACGGGCAGCGTGTCGTGGTCGACGTCGACGAGTTCTGGAAGGCGCTTCAGGACGAAGCCTTTCGGGCGTTCGCGCAGGACGGTCTCAAGACCTTCCGTAAGCGCAACGCCTTCATGGTATTTGGCACGCAGTCCCCGGCCGATGCGCTGCGCTCGCCGATCGCGCACTCGATCATCGAGCAGACCGCGACCAAGATCCTGCTTCCAAACTCGGACGCCAAGCGATCGGATTATTGCGACGGGCTCGGCCTGACGGATGCGGAGTATCGGCTGATCCGTGAAGACCTGACGCCGGAGAGCCGGACCTTTCTGGTCAAGCAAGGGCATACCTCGATCGTTGCGAAGCTCGATCTCGGCGGGATGCCCAATGAGCTGAAAGTGCTTTCCGGCCGCGAGGAAACCCTCGTCGCCATGGAGGAGGCCATTGCCCTGGCGGGCAACGATCCTGCGGCGTGGCTGCCGCATTTCTATGCCAACCAAAGGAGAAGCTGACATGTCGCTCAAGCGCATCATCACGGTGGCAGCCGCGCCGGTCGCGATCGTCGCGTTTACGTCGCCGGCCGCTGCACAGGGCATCCCCGTGTTCGACACCTCTACCTATGTGCAAGCGCTCGCCCAGGTCCAGAACACGATCAAAATGATCCAGCAGGGCGAGCAGCAGATCCAGACGGCGACGACAACGCTCAGCTCGCTTCAGAAGCTGACCAACGTCAACGCGCTCGCCCCGCAATTGCTCAACGCGCAGGTGCGCAACATCCTGCCCAACACGACGATCGACGCCTCGACGTTGCTCAGTGGGGACCTCTCGAAGATTGGTTCGCTCGGTTCGCTCGCATCGAGCATCCAGTCTCGTTACGCGCTGCCGGCAACGTCGTCCTCCGACGCAGACCTAGCGTACAACCAGGCGCTCAAGGATGCGACCAGCTCATCGGCCGCCACGGCCGCGCTGGGCGAGAATACGCTCAGCATCGCCCAGACCCGGATGCAAGGCCTCGACCAGCTCCGCGAGCAACTGTCGTATGCCAAAGATCCCAAGGACGTGATGGACCTCCAAGCCCGAATCTCGGTCGAACAGGCACAGCTTCAAAACGATATGCTCAAGATGCAGGCGATCCAGATGGCGCAGGCCGGTCAGGCGAACATGCAGATCAGCGCAGCGCAAGTGGCGGCCGGTCGCGATGAAGCAGCATTCTTCAGTGCCAACACGATCAGGAAGTGATCATGCGCAAGATACTATCCCTCTGCTCGTTGCTCGTCGTCTGCGGATGCCAACAGAACGTCGTGGTGCCTACCGCCAAGGAGCTGATCGCCAGTCCTCAACTCCTCTCGCAGTGGCAGGCGAAGTGCGATGCGGGGGAGTACAGCCATCTCCCTGCGGATCAAAAGGCCAAGATGTGCGCGACGACCGGCGACGCGACCATCTCGGTCGCCCAGACCAAGGCCGGCAACGAAGAGGCGGACTTCTTCAAACAGAACACGATCCGCAAGAAGTAGATTTAATCGCTGCGCCTTGATCGCCGAAGATCGGAACCTCACCCAATGGCTGCCGGCCCACCCAACATCATGACGCTGTTCACGACGATGTATTCGTATGTGGAGACCGCCATAGCGACCTCGGTTGCGAGCTTCGGGGCGGGGCTCGTCAGTTTCGTTGCAGCGCCTTTGGCCCTGGCGGCGATCATCTACTTCCTGCTGCTCGGCTTTGCCGTGCTACGAGGGGCTATTCAGGCTCCACTTCGCGAGCTGGTATTCCAGGCCGGCAAGGTCGGGTTCGCCCTCGCGGCTGCCAGTGCGGTTGGCTATTCGGCGTTTGTGGTGAACGTGGTCACCAACTTGCCGAGCGAGATCATCGCGGCTGGATCGGGCACGCCCGTCACCAATCCGGGCACGACCTTCGATACCTATGTTGCCGATACCGGCAAGCTCTCGGAAAAGTTGGTCAATGCGAACCTGAAGGTTCAGTCGCAAGAGCAGAAGGGCATCACTGACTTTCGCACACCCGTGATCCAGCTCAGCGCCACGCTGATCACCTATCTGTGCGTTGCCGTCCTCTACATCTTCGCGTTTATGTCGGCGTCGATCGGGTTTTGCATCGTCATTTTTGCCAAGCTGTCGGTAGCGATCTGCGTCGCGCTTGCGCCGCTCGCGCTGGCGTGTCTGCTGTTCAACTCCTCCCGCTGGCTGTTCGACGGGTGGCTGAAGCAGACCGTCAATTTCATCCTGCTGATGGTCGTCATGGCGATCATGACCAAGTTCATCACCGGCCTCCAGGAAGCCGCGATGGACGGCATCATGGGATCGATCCCCGAAGACGGCTCGTCCTTCGTCATGGCGCAGAACGGCTACATCGTTCTGAAAGCTGCCGTGATGCTCGTCGCGACGATCGCCTGTGCGGCGATCTACATTGTCGGCACGATCTTCTTCTTTCAATCGCCGGCCATCGCCGCGGGTATCTCGGGGGGTGCGTCATCCGGCGGCCATGGCTTCCTGCAGACCGGGGCGAACATGTTGACCAACCGGCTCATGTTCCGGCGCGCGACGCAGGCGAACCGTCCCCCGCCAGGAGGGGGCGCCACGGGCGGCTCGGCTTCCCGGTCCGCATAAGTCGGCTGGCCAGTCCAAGACCATGAATCACGGAACCGCCGGGCGCGGGACCTTACGAACGGAGACCGTATGAAAAGGCTGACCATCGTGGCGATCGGCACGCTTGTGCTTGGCGGCTGCACCGGGACTCATATCAGACCTGTCTCGGTGTGCGACGGCAAACACCGGCGTCCCGCCAACCTCTACGGGTCGATCCTGCCGAGCTTGCCCGTGCCACTGCCGGCGTCACAGCAGGGCGCAGGGCAGTCGATGGTGGCGCCGCCATCACGCGAGCTAGCACCGGCGCCTCTTCCCGCACCGACCCCTACGCCCGGTGCCGGAGGTACGCCTGCCGACCCCATCGGACCTGGGGCCATGAATATCCCGCGATCGGCGCCACGCACGTCCGCGCAGGACGTCGCGCCGACCTACTCCTCCTGCTGAAGGGATCGACACCATGGGCGCGGTGAAGGCCGAAGATAAAGAGAAATACTACGAGACATCGAGGACGTGGGAATATGATCGTATGCGGGCGGCGATCCAGTCCAAGCGGCTCGCCTGGGGCGTTGCGGCGGCGGCGTGCACGCTCGCTGTGGCGTCAGTTGCGGCAGTCGCGATGCTCAGCCCGCTGAAGACCGTCGAGCCCTATGTCATCAGGGTCGACAAGAGCTCGGGCGAGACGCAGGTCGTGACCGCGCTCAAGGGGCCGCAGCCGCGCACCTATGAGGATGCGGTCAACCGCTACTTCATCTCGCAATATGTACGGTTGCGCGAAGGCTGGCTCAACGATGCCGCGCGGGAGAACGCCTATACGGTCATGCTCACCAGCGATTCCGCCGAGAGCACTCGTTACCTCAACAGCGTTCAGGCCAACAACAAGAACGCGCCTTCCAACATTTACGGCGACAAGGGCTTCGTCTCGATCTCGATCCGGACGATCAGTTTCCTCAGTCCTACCGTGGCGCAGGTCCGCTTCACGAAGATCATCACCTTCGGGCAGAACACGCCGATCGCGCAAAATTGGAACGCGATACTGACCTTCAGGTATACGACAGCGCCGGAGCATGAGAAGGATCGGAATCTCAATCCGCTCGGCTTCCAGGTCGTGAACTATCGTTCTGACCCGGAGGCGTGACATGATCGACCAGCCAAATACGTTGGACAATGGCGACAGTGTCACTGTCCCCTTCCTGCCAGCGCTGCGCCAGAAGCTGGGTCTGCGCCTGTCACCGCCGACGACGGCGTTGGTGCTGACGGAGGATGGCGCCAGGAACCGCTTCTGGCGCGGGGTCGGGGCGGTGTGGCACCGCCTCGTCGCGTTCTCGGTTCTGGGTGCCGCGGCAGTCACGTTCGCGCCGCAACCCGCGTTCGCCTCGGAGACCCCCGTCCCCGGGGCCAAGGACGCCCGCGTTCGCAACGTCAACTACGATCCGGATCAGGTGGTGACGATCGTCGGCAGTTTCCGGCACGCGATCGAGATCCAGTTCGGGCCCGGCGAAACGGTAACGCAGGCCGCCCTGGGCGATACCGTCTCCTGGCAGATCGCGCCCGTGGGAAACATCGTCTTCCTCAAACCCCGCGAGAGGGCTGACGGCACCAACCTGATCGTCGTCACCAACGCCGGCGGCGTGCCGCGCACCTATCATTTCAACCTCGCACTAGGGACCAGCGCCACGATGTACGGCGTACGGTTCCGCTATCCGCGCGAGGAACGGGCGATGGCGGCGTTGCAGGTGCAGCTTGCCCAGGTCCAGGCTGCCAAGGCGATCGAGACGA
The DNA here is from genome assembly GCF_000783375.1 of Sphingomonas sp. Ant20. NCBI lineage: Bacteria > Pseudomonadati > Pseudomonadota > Alphaproteobacteria > Sphingomonadales > Sphingomonadaceae > Sphingomonas > Sphingomonas sp. Ant20. The sequence continues at coordinate 7,479 of NZ_JRVI01000299.1, read as the reverse complement.
GCATCACCACCGCCGCGCTCGACCATGCCGTGATCGAGGCGCCCGGAATATGAATTACACCGTGCAGGGTGACAGCGCGCTGCAACCCACCGAAATCTCGGACAACGGCGAGTTCACCGTGCTGCGCTATCCAGGCCACGCCGACATTCCCTCGATCTTCGCGGTCGATGTCGACGGGACCGAGACGATCGTCCCCTACGATGTCCGCGAGGATTTCGTCGTGATCCACGCGGTCTACCGGCAGCTGCGCCTCAGGCGCGGGGCGACGGTGCTGTGCATCTACAACGAGGCGCCGCTGCGGAACGATCGCGGCGATCGAACGGGCACCGTCTCCAATGTCGTCGAACGCAAAGTGAAGGGGCAGTAACATGGTCGGGACCGTGATTGACCGCGGGGGCGATGTCGCTGCCGACACCGTTGCGCCAGGCGAGGTCGATAACCCGGTCGCGCGTAGCGGCGGGTGGGGCAACCTCGCCTTCATCGGTGCGGGGATCGGACTGCTCGGTGCCATAGGCGGCATCGTGATAGGCTATGGTGCGTTTCACCAATCGGCCAGTACCGCGGCTGCCGCGCAGCCCGCAAAGGCCAGTGACCGTGCCGTGGACGACGTGATGGGATCGCCGAACGCGCAGCGAGCGGCGCTCGCGGGTCAGCTCGGCCAGCCCGGCGCGGCGCAAACCGACATCTTCGGGCGGCCGATCGCCGCAGCCCCGGGGCCGCAGGTCGCGGATGCCAACGGAAATCCGGTGCCGGCAACGAGCGGGACAACCTCCCCGACGGCGAACGGGCAGCAATCTCCCGAGCAGCGACGTGCCGAGCAGGCACGCGCCATGGCCGATGCGGCGCGGCGGTCGCCGATCATGGCCTTTGGCAACACCGGGCTGGCCTCGGCCGCCCTTCCCGCCTCCGCGCCCGGTGCGGACGCACAACAGGGGACGGACCTCGATGACCGGACGCGCGGCGGCGGACAATCCACCGTCGCGCGACGGGGCCTCGGTGCCAGTGGCTTCGGAGCGCGGGGTGAAGACAGTCCGGCCGAGGCGGGCAAGGGCTCGACCGACTTCAGCGATCAGCTCGGCCATGCCGCGATCCAGACGGTCCGGGCAACGATGGTCGCGGACCGCAACCTTTTGCTGAGTGCCGGCACGGTCATCCCCTGCACGCTCCAAACGGCGATCAACTCGACGCAGGCCGGGTTGGTGTCCTGCGTCATCAATCACGACGTCTATTCCGAGAACGGCCGCATCGTCCTGCTCGACAAGGGGACCAAGGTGCTGGGGCAGTATTCCGGTGGCATCACGCAGGGGCAAGCGCGCCTGTTCGTACTGTGGACGCGCGCCCTGACGCCGCGTGGCGTCGCGATCGACCTCGGGTCGCCGGCAGCGGATAGCCTTGGCCGGGCCGGGTTGCCAGGCGGCGTCGATACCCAGTTCTGGGCACGTTTCGGCGTTGGGCTCGTCATCTCGGTGCTGGAGGATGCCTCGCAAATTGCTGGTCGAGCGGTTGCCAATGAGGGGAGCAACACCACGCAGGTCCCCGGCCAAACCGGGCAGACGGTCCTTCAGCAAACTATGAACATCAAGCCGATCTTGAAGAAGAACCAGGGCGACACCGCGGCGATCTTCGTCGCCAAGGACTTCGATTTCCGCTCGGTCTATGACGTAGGATTGAGGCGTTAAGGCCGTGGCATCCAGTCCGACGTCGCTGATCTACGAGCATAATGCCGAGCCGATCCGACGGCACCTTCTGCGCGACGATGTGACCGAACTGGTCATCAACGAGCCGGGGATGATCGGCCTCGAGACGCGGGGTGGCTGGGAGTGGCATGAGGAGCCCGCACTCGACAATGCGGCCCTCATGACGCTGGCGAAGCTGATTGCGGGGCTGACCAAGCAGGACATCAACTCCGAATATCCGATATGCTCCTCGGTCCTGCCGGGCGGCGAGCGCGCACAGGTCGTCGTTCCCCCGGCGGTCGAGCAAGGCTTCATCTCGATCACGATCCGCAAAGCGTCGGGCGTGACGATGAACATCGACGATTTCGAGCGTGCCGGCCTGTTCAGCGAGGTCCGCGCGCACGGCCTGTACGAGCAGGTCGACCCCGATCTGCTGCGACTACGCGAGGCGGGCGACTGGCGTGCCTTCTTCAAGCTGGCGGTCGAGGCCCGCAAGAACATTCTCATCTCCGGCGCGACAGGCTCCGGCAAGACGAGCTTCTCGAAGGGACTCATCAAGCTGATCCCGGACTATGAGCGGATCCTGACGATCGAGGACACACGCGAGCTCGTCGTTCCCCAGCGCAACCACGTCCACATGATGTACGCCAAGGATGGGAAGAGCCTCCAGAAGGCGGGCGCCAAGGAGTTGCTGGAATCGGCGCTGAGGATGCGGCCCGATCGCATCCTTCTGCAGGAACTGCGGGACGGCACCGCCTTCTTCTACCTGCGCAACGTCAACAGCGGCCATCCCGGTTCGATCACCACGGTCCACGCCAATACGGCCGAGGGCGCGCTCGAGCAGCTAACGCTGCTGGTGAAGGAATCGGAAGGGGGCAACGATCTCGACCGCCACGACATCCGGGCGCTGCTGCGCTCCCTGGTCGATATCGTCGTGCAGATGCACCGCCTGCCACCCGGCGAGGGCCAGCCGGCGCGCTATCGCATGACCGAAGTATGGTTCGATCCGGCGAGCAAGCCGACCGACTGAAGGGGGTGCCGGCATGAACGGAAAATGGGTGCGAAGCGACGAAGGGTCGCAGCCGGGCGCGATCGCGTTCCTCGGCGTCATCGGCATGTTCGTCAGCGCCGCGATCGGCGCCCTCGCCGTCCTGTGGCGTGCCCACCTCCTCAACGCCCATACCCCGTGGCGCAAGGTGCCGGCCGCGCTGTGGGCGCTGAAGGGCTATCCGATCGTCTATCAGCCGTTCCTGATCGGCTTCGGGAGCGGCGTCGTCCTGACGGTCGTCATCATCGTCTCGACGCTGTTCACGCGGCAAAAGCTCCATGGTGAGGCACGCTTCGCGCGAGTCGGCGAGGTCCGCAATGGCAAGATGCTCGCCTCGGCCGGCATCGTGCTGGGCAAGTTCGGCGGCAAGGTGATGCGCTTCGGTGGGCCCGAACATGTGATGCTCGAAGCCCCGACGCGCGCCGGCAAGGGGGTGGGCGTCATCATCCCGAACCTGCTCGACTGGCTCGATTCTCTCGTGGTGCTCGACATCAAGCAGGAGAATTACGACAACACGGCGGGGTATCGGCTGAAGGCGCTCGGGCAGCAGGTGCTGCTCTTCAACCCGCTCGATCCCACGGGCCGCACCGTGCGGTGGAACCCGCTGAGCTACATCAACCGGCATGATCCGGTGGAGGTCATCAACGAGCTTCAGAAGATCGCGGCAATGCTCTATCCCGATCCGCTCACGGGCGAAAAGTTCTGGGCCGAGGGCGCACGAACCGCGTTCCTCGGTATCACCGCCTATATCGCCGCGACCGTCGACGATGGAGAGGACGCCCTCCCCTTCACGCTCGGCGAGGTGTACCGCCAGTTCGCGGCCGGCGATGCGCAAAGGCGTTTCCCGAAGATTATCGCCGACCGCAAAAGAGCTGGAAAGCCCCTGTCGGAAGGGTGCGTCTCGGCGATCAAGGATTATACCGGCTCGTCGGCGAACACGTTCTCCGGATTGCGCCAGTCGGTTACGTCCAAGATCAACGGCTGGCTGAACCCGTATGTAGATGCGGCGACCTCAGAGAGCGATTTCGATCTGAGCGACTTCCGGGACAAGCGGATCTCGCTCTATCTCGCGTGTCGCCGGATGACCTGGAGCGGGTTGCGCCGATCTACGGCCTGCTCTTCCAGCAACTCATCGATCGCAACGTCCGCGAGCTGCCGAAAGGCGACAAGCATCAGATCAAGGTGCTGCTTGCATTGGACGAGTTCGCGAGCCTCGGCAAATGCACTGTGCTCGCGAACGCCTTCAGCTATGTCGCCGGCTACGGGTTGCGGATGCTGCCGGCGTTCCAGTCGCTCGAACAGATCCAGGGCGTCTATGGAGACAAGGTGGCGGCCGACATCGAGCGAAACTGCGCGGTGCGGCTTGTTCTTCGTCCGGCCGGTTTGGCCGAGGCGAAGAAGATTTCCGACCAGCTCGGCAGTTACACCTTCAAGGCGAGGTCGCGCTCGATGGGAACGTGGGGCGGCGGGGGCGGCTCCACTTCGGACTCCGATCAGCGCCGGCCGCTGATGCTCCCTCAGGAAGTCGAGTTGCTGCCGGAGAACGATCTGATCGTTTTCCGGCGGGGCATGTACGCGACCTATGGAAAGAAGGTCCGCTACTATGCCGAGAAAAAGCTCTCTGCGCGAACCAAGATACCGGCCCCGGAGATGCCCCAGATCCGCGTGGACCCAGCCGTCGCTGCTAACAGCCTTCGGGTGATCGAGGCCACGCAGGCTCCCGTCGACGACGCCTCGTCGATGCGAGGCGCCGCGACACCCTCAGAACCTGCTGCGACCAACGGCGCTCGTGCAACTGGTCTGCGTGGATTGAATCAGGCCGCGATCAGCGCGGCTTTGGCCGTTCCGCCAAACGAGCGTGTCGCCAAGCTCTTCGAAGGCGTCCTCATGGTGCGAGGCAAAGCTGCGTAATTATTGAGAATGCCTTTTCGGCGATTTTCCAGCGAGAATCGTTTTTGGGAACGAGCGATTTGTCCCCAATGGCGTCGAATTGGACAAACCCGCCATCCGCGAAAGCGATGCCAAACGGCAGCTTCCGCCGCGAGCGGTCATTCCGATCAAAGCCAAGCCGAGTCGAAGCGACTTATGCAACGAGCGAGAATATCGCCCCTGGCGAGACTTTGGCATTGCGAACGCCCGCTGGCGAATAAGCCACGACTTGAACCTGGATAGCTTCCGCCGTCTTACGAGCGGCAGCGATTTTGACCGGGTCCGTATCTTGCCGAGTAGGATCCTGAACGGCATCGCGATTGAGCGGACCTGAACGCGGGTGCGCAGGATCGATGTTCTTGGCGGCGAGATCGACGTCACTGCAATTCTTGCAGGCGTAGCCGTTCACCTGCACCGGCGATGCATAATTGACGCTGCCGACGGCCATTTCATAATCCTTTCGGAACCGATCTTTATCGAATGAACGATAAGATCAGGTGCATGTGCATGTGCGCGAGTTGGGCCATCACTTTGGATGTAGATTGCGTCAGGAGACCGGTGCTGGCGTGAAGATCGTGCCTTCGGTCGAGGTCGCGGGTCGCCGCCGCCTCGCGCTCCAGCCCGCAAATCATGACATCTCCGTTCTGACGATGGCAGCCGTGACCGCGTCAGATGGCCGAACGGACCCCTTATCGCTAGATGCCGGCGTACCACTGGTATCCGGCTGAATCCTCCCAATAGCCGCCCTTTCCCGATCCGATTCTGGCGAGGCTGTCGACCAATTCGACCCGCATGACGTATTTCGCCTGCTTATAGCCGAGCTGGCGTTCGACCCGCAGTCGCAATGGTGCACCGTGTCTGACGCTCAACAGTTGATCGTTCATGCCCCAGGCAAGGATCGTCTGGGGATGATAGGTGTAGCGGCTTCTGTGGTTGCCGCCCGTGATGCAAGAGGGTTTTTACACCAATGTGCGAGTGATCGAGCGCGGTCTTCTGTAAGGCCTGTATGCGCGGCATTTTCGAAAGACCGCTGGCCGGTATGGTGATCCGCAGATCAGGTCCAAATCTCGCAAGAGAGCTTGAAGCTCGGAGCCGCTAACTGGTTTTCCTGATCTAGATCTGTTCGATCATTTTGCCCATTCGGGTCGTCGCCTTCTCACACTCCCTTCATCCGCGTGGCATGGACTACTCTGATATCAAGCAGTCATAGCCAGCGCCGGATCTCGATAATTCTCATTTCTGGTCAGCATGGCCCAGATTTGCCGAGCCATCTTGTTGGCCAGGGCGATCGCCACGAGCATTCTGGGCTTGCGACCCAGCATGCCAGCGAGCCACGAACCTTCCGGGATCGATTTTCGCCCCATCCAGTTCAGCCGCGACATTGCTCCGATGATCAGCATCTGTCGGATATCGGCCTGTCCCGCCTTGGTGATGCGACCAAGCCTTTCCTTGCCGCCCGAGGAAAACTGGCGAGGGACCAGGCCGAGCCAAGCCGCAAAATCCCGGCCCTTGCGAAAGCTCTCCATTGGTGGCGCAAAGGCTTCCACCGCCATCGCCGTTAGTGGCCCAACGCCCGGAACGGTCTGCAGGCGTCGAGCACTATCCGTTGCGGCCGCCAACGCCTTGATCTTTGCGGTCCGGCCCGCGATCCGGTCCGTCTGTTCGCTGATCTGATCGAGCATCTCCACGCATTCCTCCCGCATCAGCGCGGGCAGATCACTGTTCGGGGCCTCCACTATCTCGCGAATGCGCTTGATATGCTGGATGCCCAACGGAACGACGTGGCCATATTCGTAAAGACTGGCCCTGAGCGCGTTCACGAGTTCGGTACGCTGGCGGACGAGACGCTGCCGTGAGCGGTACAGGATGGCACTGCTCTGCTGATCGGCGGTCCTGGGTTGAACAAAGCGCATTTCCGGCCGCTGCGCGGCAATCACGATCGCTTCCGCGTCGGCCTCGTCATTCTTCTGACGTTTGACGAACGGCTTCACGTAATGCGGCGCGATCAGCCTGACCTCATGACCAAGCCGGACCATCTCCCTGGCCCAGTGATGCGCGCTGCCACACGCCTCCATCACGACCACTGCCGGGGGTTGGTCGGCCATGAACTTGGGGAAGTTCTGTCGCGATAGCTTTTTGCGAAATCTGAGCTCGCCCGTCATCGAGGCGCCGTGCACCTGGAAAACGGACTTTGCCAAATCCACCCCGATCATCGTATCGTTTGTCACGGTTGCCGTCCTTTCTGCTCAGTGGCCTCAAACTCCACTTTTCTGGCACATCGCGATGCCGTCTGGGAGGGCGGCAACCACCCCATCTCGCAATGATGATCGCCCGGAACTGCAATATAGGGCGGTTTTCGGCTCGCATTGCGTGAGACGGATCGATGCGGGGAACGCACGCTCCGTGAGACAGAAACCACATTCGGTGCGACCGACGCGCAATGCTGATCCGTTGGCTTACGGACGGCAAAAAGCGGTGGTTAGCGCCCGGGCAGCTTTCCGAGCCGGCATGGGGTCACTGCATATGTGGACGGCTCCCTCTTGCAAGATATGAGCGGCGGTATTTTGATCGCTTGCGTTCATATGTACGGCCTTTGGGTGCGGCCACATATGGTCGCTGGCCAAGCTGGTATCCGCAGCACGGGTTCTTAACACGAAAACGGCCTTTGACGGCCAATGTAGTGACCAGAGTGTCCCGAGCCTTAGATCGATCGATCACACCAACTGCTGTTCTTGCAAGATTTCCTTTCAATTAGTACAGGATCGTCGATAGCTACCGACGCTGTACAATCGAATTTCTATACTGGTAATAGCTCTGGCGCGGTTG